>JAEZYW010000114.1 GCA_023418835.1 Bacillota bacterium
GTCCATACTTATCAGAAAGATATTTTCTTCCATATCCTTGTTCATTCTCTCTTACAATTTTTAATTTCGTTTCATAATCATATTTTGACATTAAAATACCCCCTAATCCATGTCCGGATTTAGGGGATCACTATAAATAGGCATAAACCCTTTTTAAATATATTTATAATAATTTGTCCTATTTCTATTTAATATATCCCCTCTACAAAATTATACACGTTTACTACTACAAATATCATTGAACATTTTTCAAGTCCGAACTTTTTTCTTCTTTAGTTCTCAAAAGTCCAAATTGAATAGTAATTATTGTGAAAATTAGTAATGCAAAGATGTAATAGGAATGTTTCATGACTTCAATTGGCGAAGCTCCCGATAATCCAGTAACTATTAGCATACCTCCATCATGGGGTGTGATAGATAAAAGAGCACAGGCAAAAATATCCAATAAAGATGCCAACCTCTTAGGGGCAATGTTATATTTAAAACCAATTTCTTTTGCAATTGGAGCCGTTATAATAATTGCGATTGTATTATTTACTAAGGAAACAGACAAAAGTCCCGATAGAAACGCGATACCATATTCCGCCCCTTTTCTATCTCTGATTTTTGAAGTTATAGATTCAATTAGCCATTCAACTCCACCATAATACCTAATCAGTCCAATCAATCCGGATATTAACATAGCCACAATAGATATACTCATCATATCACTCATACCATCGCCTATGCCTTGAACCCATTCTATAAATCCAACGCTTCCCGTTCCCAATCCAATCAATCCAGTTGCAATAATTCCAATAAATAAAACTCCTGCAACATTCACACCGGCTAAAGCGCTAATCAATACAATAATATAGGGCAAAACTTTAATTACAGAATAATCCAATTCGCCAGTAATTTGACCTGCGCCACCCGTAGTTGCATAAAGAATCGATGCAACAATTGCAGCAGGTAATGCAATCAATAGATTCATTCTAAATTTGTCTTTCATATCAGCTCCCACCCCTTGAGTAGCTGAGATTGTAGTGTCAGAGATAATTGACAAGTTGTCGCCAAAATATGACCCACCTATTACCGCAGCACTAATAATTGCTAAATTTAAATCTGCTTTCCCAGCAACTCCTATTGCTATGGGCGCCATGGCAGCTATGGTCCCCATTGAAGTCCCAATTGCAGTAGAAATAAAACTACTCATTATAAAAATACCTGGAACTAAAAACTGGGCAGGAATAAATGTTAACCCCATATTGACTACACTATCAACACCACCCATTGATTTAGCAGCACCTTGGAATCCTCCCGCAAGTAAATAAATCAAAATAATTAACATTACCCCAGGATTTCCTGCACTTTCAGAAAACACATCAACTTTCTTTCCAAACCCAACGGATCTGTTCATTACTAAAGCAAGTCCAATTCCTACAATAAGTGCAACATGTCTAGGAAATTGACGAAAGGCCCCTTCTGCGCCTTGGTTTGTAAAATACAATCCAAATCCTATATACAATGCCAGGAATACCAACAGTGGTATAAATGCCACCGCCTTTAAATTTTTTGGTTTATTATTCATAATAACCTCCCTAATTAAATATAATAAATGCGTAATTGGAAATATTTTCTCCCTGCTTATTATATCACATTAAATTGCAAAGCTATTTTCTGGACTTTTTTATAATTTTCGGCAAAAAAATTAGGTGTAAGCAATTTGCTTACACCCACTTTAGGTTGTATTTAATTTTGTTATATTCTGTCTAGAGCTTGTTTTAAATCTTCTATGATGTCTTCCACATCTTCAAGACCAACTGAAAGTCTGATTAGTCCTTCTGGTACTCCTGCTTCTTTCAATTCTTCTTTTGTATAAGTTGAGTGAGTCATTGAAGCTGGATGTTGGATAAGAGTTTCAGTATCTCCCAAGCTTACTGCTAGTGAACATATTTCTACGTTATTCATAACAGTTCTTCCGCCTTCTACTCCGCCTTTTACTTCAAAGGAAATCATTCCACCTGGTTTTTTCATTTGCTTTTGAGCTAAGTCATATTGTGCAAATGATTTTAGTCCTGGATAATATACAACTTCTACTGCTGGATGTCCTTCTAGGAATTCTGCTACTTTCATAGCGTTTTCGCAGTGTCTGTCCATTCTAACTCCAAGAGTTTTCATTCCTCTCATTAGTAAGAATGCATCGTTAGGGCTCATTACCGCACCTGTCATGTCTTTTAGACCAACTAATCTTACTTGAGTCATTAATTCTACAGATCCTGCTGCTATACCAGCTATAATGTCTCCATGTCCGTTTAGATATTTTGTTGCTGAATGAACTACAATGTCAGCTCCTAATTCTAATGGTTTTTGGATAACTGGAGTTGCAAAAGTGTTGTCAACTACTACTAAACATCCTTCAACTTCGTGGGCAATTTTAGATATTTCTTCGATATCTGCTAATTCCATAGTTGGGTTAACAGGAGTTTCTAGGTAAACTATTTTTGTGTTTTCCTTCATAGCTGCTTTTACATTTGCTGGATCTGTTGTATCTACAAAAGTTACTTCTACGCCAAATTTAGAAATTCCATGGCTTAAGTATGCAAATGTACATCCGTAAAGTGTTCTACCAGCTATAATATGGTCTCCTTCTTTTACGAATGGCCAGATTGAAGATGTAATAGCTCCCATACCTGATGAAAATGCTACTGCTGCTTCTGCTCCTTCAAGTAAAGCTAATTTTTCTTCTAAAGAGTTTGTAGTTGGGTTACCTAATCTTGAATAAATGTATCCTGGTTCTTCTAGTGCAAATCTTTTTCCACCTTGTTCTGCACTTTCAAATATAAAAGTAGATGATTGATAAATTGGAACTCCTAAAGATCCAAATTCATTTCTAAATCCTCCACCGTGAATTGCTTTTGTGTTAAAACCTTTCATTTTTAAATCTTCACTCATTATTTTTTCCTCCTAAATTTTTGTTATATGTTTAGTCCTTCTTCTGCTTGCAAATCGCCTACTTTACTTTCTGGAACGTCGTGTTCGAAATTCCAAGGATCTTTTGCCTTAGTAAATGGAACATAGATAGAAATTATTGCCACTATAGCCAAAATGAATTGGTACCATAGGAACGGCATAATTTGAATCGGCGAAACTGCTCCTCCTGCAAATCCTGCTGCTATTAGTAATTGAGCTCCGTAAGGAATGAATCCTTGGAACACACAAGAGAATGTATCCAGTAAGGAAGCACTTCTTCTTGGGTCAACTTTGTAGTTGTTACACAATTCTTTTGCAACTGGACCTGTGATTATAATTGCAACTGTGTTGTTTGCTACTGCAACATCAGCTAATCCAACTAATGCTGAAATTCCAACTTCTGCAGTTTTTTCTCCACGAATGGATTTTCTGATTTTTTGGATAACCCATTCCAAACCACCTTCTTTAGTAACCATGTAGGAAAGTCCTCCTGTTAACATTGAAAGCAAGAAGATCTCAAACATTCCTTCAAATCCTCCGTATATAGCTTTAGCTAAAGCTATTACATCAAATCCGTTTTGTGATAATAGTAATATTCCTGAAAATACAATACCTCCAGTTAAAACTAAGAATACGTTCATTCCAGCTAAAGCTGCAATTAGAACAAATAAGTATGGAAGTATTTTGAGAATTTCTATTGGACCAGTTTCAATTACTGGCGCAACATCTGGTCTACCAAATATAGCAAGCAAGATTACTGTCAATAATGCTGCTGGTAGAGCTATTTTAAAGTTCATTCTGAACTTGTCTTTCATGTCTACATTTTGGGTTCTTGTAGCTGCAATTGTTGTATCAGATATTATAGATAAGTTATCCCCAAACATGGATCCACCGATTAAAGCTCCCAATACTAATGCGGGATTTAATCCAGCTCCTTCTCCTAAACCTAGAGCGATTGTTCCAAGTGCTGAGATTGTTCCTACAGAAGTACCTGTAGAAGTAGACATAAAAGCAGCTATAATGAATATACCTGCAGAAATTAAGTTTGGAGGTATGATAGACAAACCAGCATTTACTACTGCATCTCTACCACCACTAGCTGTAGCAACAGCAGAGAAAGCACCTGCTAGTATGTAGATTAAACACATTATGATTATGTTTTCGTCGCCGCAGCCTCTTACAAAGGTATTGAATTTTTCATCAATACTACCTTTAAACATTATAAAAGCTACAATGATACCGATAAAGGATGCTACTGGAGCAGGCATTTGGTAAAACGCCATTTCTACCTCGTTATATTGTAGTATTAATCCTGACAATAAATAAACTAGAATAAATACGATAAAAGGTATTAAAGCGTAACCCCTAGGTTGAACCTTCTCATTAAGTTTCATTAATACACCTCGATTTAAATTTTATATTTTTTCATGCGGTTAATTAGTCTCGTGTGAGTAATCCCAAGATTTTGAGCCGTTTGTCTTATGCTCTCTCCCGACTCTAAAGCTCTCACGAGAAGTTCTTTTTCAAATCTTTCTATTTTTTCATCGAAAGTTTCGTCTAGTCCGTTGGAATCGTCTTCAAAATAAAATTTCAAATCCTTAGACTCTACCAAACTTCCCTTTAAAGTTGTCAAAGCTCTAATAATAATATTTTGCAATTCTCTAACATTCCCAGGATAGTTGTATGATAACAACGCTTTCATTGCGTCGATAGAATAGGTTTCTTCTCCATTTTTTGTAGAATATTTTTTAGTAAAGTACTCTACTAAAGGCTTAATATCCTCTTTCCTCTCTCGTAGAGGTGGAATATTTAAACTTAAAGTATTTAGCCTGTACATTAAATCCAACCTAAACTCGTCGTTTAGTATCATATCTTTCAAATCTCTGTTAGTAGCAGATATTAAGCGAAAGTTTACAGGAATTTCTTCAGAACCTCCGATTCGTCTAATTCGTTTTTCTTGAAGAACTCTCAAAAGCTTCACTTGCAAATGTATGGGCATATCACCTATTTCATCTAGAAATATGGTTCCTCCATTACAGCTTTCGAAAATCCCCGCCTTCCCACCTTTTATAGCACCTGTAAAACTTCCATCTTCATATCCAAACAACTCGCTTTCTAGGAGTTGCTCTGGAAGTGAAGAACAGTTTATGGCTATAAAGGGCTTTTCTCTTCTTCCACTTAAATTATGTATCGCTCTAGTAAAGAGTTCTTTTCCCGTACCTGATTCTCCAGTGATTAGAATTTCCACATCCATTTGAGAAAATTCCATTGCCGTCTTGACACACTTTTCCATCATAGGACTTTCGTAGATTAGATCTTTAAATGTTATATGACTGGAGTAAAACTTTTTATCTGCATAGGAACTAAAATCGCTAATGTCTTCAAAGACAATAATCTTTCCATAAAGATTGGAGTCTTGAAACTTTTGCCTATAAGTTTTTGCGATAAATTGGCTATTACCCAAGGTCAATTCATCTATTGAATCTTCTAAATTCTCGTCTAATACTTTTTCAATAAACTCTTCATCATCAATAAATTCTGAAATAGATCTTCCCATAATCGTGGAAAGTTCCCCTTGAACCGCTTTTAAATCTGAGGAAATATTTGAATATTTTACAATTCCGTTGCAATCGACTACCAAAATCAATTTTCCTAACAAATTGACAATTTCGTTAACTTGTAAATTCCTAGCCTCAAATGCTATTAAGTCGATTTCAGTTAATGTGTCCAAATCTTTTATTTTGTTTAAATTATTAAGTAATTTTTCGTATACGTGGGCATTTGGAACTTCAAATTTAATATAGCAATCCTTGGTGTAAATTTCCATCCACACAATTCCCAAATCTAGTTTTCTAAATTCTGAAACTATGTCATAAGTTATGTGATCCCTATTTCTCTTAAACAAGAGCCTAATCCTCTTTAGCATTTACCCTCCTTTCTCGTCCTCCATCATTATAATATGCAAATACCTTGCCAACTTTTTATGGGCTGATAAGGGCATTGTAAAATAACGTTTTCGAACCAACGGTTTATTTTCATTCCAGTATTTTATAGTTTTTTTGTGCAAAAGAACTAAATATCCTTTTAAAATGCACACATCTTACAAATTTATTATAATTTATAGATGGTTTAATTTCAACCCACAAGGTTTACTTTTGAACCGCTTTTTTCTTGCTTAAATAGTATGCCACTTGATAATATTTGAAATCGTATCCTTTTTCTTCCAATTCTTTAGAAATTTTTCGAGGTCCCAAACCTCTTTTATTTAAATCTTCTATTATTTTATACATTTCTTCCTCCCCATTTTCTTTAATAGTTTCAATTTGAGAAATTTCAAAAGGAAGATGACTCGTCTTCACAGTCACTGTTATTGCACTTTCTCCTTCTAAATCTGAAATCAAAGGGGATGCTTGGTCAATGGAATAATTTATAACATCTCTAAACTGTCTAATGTTTCTCGGATATTTTCCGTTTAAAACCAACTCCCTAGCCTCTTTGGAAAATAAAACCTTATAGTCAATTCCCTGATGCTTCTCCACACCTTCTTCGTATTTATTTATAAAATAATTGAAGAGTTTTTCTTTTTCCTTTTCGCTTCTTTCGTCTAGAGGGGGAAGATATAATTCGTATTGGGCAAGCCTTTGGTAAAGTTCAGGTAGGAGTTCATTTTTTAAATTCTTTGTAGAAGCGGCTATTATAATGACGTCTACGGAAATCTCCTTTGCTCCCCCAATTCTTCTAAACCTTCCCGTTTCTATTGCGGTCAATAAGATAGACTGATAATTTCCCAATTCGTGGGCTTCGTCTAAAAATAATATTCCTCCATTTGCCCTTTCCAAAAGTCCCTTCTTTTCTGTAGCTCCAGTAAAGGAACCTTCTTCACTTCCAAAAATCTCCAACGCTGCGATGTCTGAATTTGTAAACTGCCCGCAGTTGACTTCAATAAAAGGAGCGTCCTTATCTAAAGTTCCAACTTCTCTTCCATAATTATAGATTAATTTTGCAAGCATGGTTTTTCCAGTTCCCGAATCTCCAATAATTATGGAATGTCTAGGTCCCCCAATGGATCCGATAGTTCTTTTCGCACTTTGCAAGACGTCTTTTAGACTCTCCTTAACCCCAATTAACGAGGAAATATCTTCTTCCGTCTCAGAAAGATATAGGTGAAGTTGGAGAGCTTGAATCTTTCTATTTAACTCGTCAATCTCCCTTATATCTCTAAACACAGAAAATGCCCCTTCAATTTTTCCATTTATAACTAAAGGATAAGCGCTTACGATATATCTCTTTTCTCCTACGTAATGAATTTTTTTATCTAACATAGCTTTATTGTTATCTAACACTTGAAGTAAAATGGCGTCTGGATAAAATTTTGAAATGTGAGTTCCAATCATTTCCTCTGGTTTTACATTTGCGTATTCAGCCGATCTTTTGTTAGAATATATTATAATCCCATCGCTATTGACGATATTTATCCCGTCATTTACTACGTCAGAAACTTCTTCCAATATAAAATTTTCTCTTATTGTATCTAAACTAATCATTTTTTCGCCCCATTTATTCTAACACTTTCTTCTACATTCTCTCTTTATTCTAACATTTCTAACAACGCCTGTCTATCAATTGTGTAACTTTAGCCACTTGATTTTGGCATCGTTATTGCATATTATATAAATATAAAATATATGGAGGTACATAATGTCTAAAACATTAGAAATCAGATGGCATGGTAGAGGTGGCCAAGGGGCTAAAACTGCTTCCCTTTTATTAGCTGATGCAGCCTTTGCTACAGGTAATTATGTTCAGGGTTTTCCTGAGTATGGTCCTGAAAGAATGGGCGCGCCTATCACTGCCTACAACAGAATAAGCGATAACCCAATCAGAGTTCATTCAAATATTTACAACCCTGATTATGTAGTAGTTGTAGATCAAACTCTTCTAGAGGCAGTAGATGTAACAGAAGGCCTAAGTGAAGATGGTGCTATTATAGTAAATAGCGAAAAGAGCCCAGAAGAAATTAGAAAGCATCTTAAAGGATATAAAGGCGACGTTTACACAATTGATGCTAGAACTATATCAGAAGATTGCCTGGGTAGATATTTCCCTAACACTCCAATGTTAGCTTCTGTAGTAAAAGTTTCCCAAGTAATGGATGATGAAACTTTCATAACAGAGATGGAGAATTCTTTTAAGCACAAATTTGCAAGCAAACCAGAAGTTATAGAAGGAAATATGAACGCACTTAGAAGATCTCTTGAGGAGGTAAGAAAAGAATGAAGCACGATTACAAAAAATTACAAGAAGATGTGAGATGGGAAGACATTTCCGAAGGCGGAGCAGTTTATGCTGAAGGAAATTCCAAACACTTTAAAACTGGTGATTGGAGAACAAAAAGACCTGTATGGATAGAAGAAAAATGTAGACAATGCCTACTTTGTTTCCCTGTGTGCCCAGACAGCTCTATTCCTCTAGAAGGAGATAAGAGACTGGACTTTAATTTCACACATTGCAAAGGATGCGGAGTTTGTGCAAAAGTTTGTCCTTTTGATGCAATAGATATGGTAACGGAGGAAGATTGAGATATGACAATTAGAGAAAGATTATCAGGAAACGAAGCGGTTTCAATCGCTATTAAACAAATAAATCCAGATGTAATGCCAGCTTTCCCAATTACTCCATCCACTGAGATACCACAATTTGTATCCAGCTATGTAGCAAATGGAGAAATCGACACAGAATTTGTAGCTGTGGAAAGTGAACACAGCGCCATGAGTGCTGCAATAGGTTCTTGTGCAGCAGGAGCTAGATCTGTAACTGCTACTAGTTCTGCAGGACTTGCATTTATGTGGGAAGCTTTATACTTAGCAGCATCAAAAAGACTTCCTGTGACTTTGGCAGTTGTAAATAGAGCCCTTTCAGGTCCTATTAACATCAATGCCGACCATTCAGACAGTATGGGAGCTAGAGATTCAGGATGGATTCAACTTTATTCTGAAAATGGACAAGAAGCATATGACAACTACATTCAATCCATAAGAATAGCTGAACATCCAGATGTAATGCTTCCAGTTATGACTTGCCAAGATGGATTTATCACATCTCATGCAGTTGAAAATTTAAATTTAATTGAAACTGATAAAGTTAAAGCATTTGTTGGAGAATACGAACCAAAATTCTCTTTATTAAATGAAGAATCTTCACTATCAGTAGGTCCTTACGACACTCAACACTACTATATGGAACATAAAAAGCAACAATCTGAAGCTATGAAAAATGCAAAAAGAGTAATTTTAGAAGTTGCTGAAGAGTTCGAAAAAATTTCTGGTAGAAAATACGGACTATTTGAAGAATACAAACTTGACGACGCCGATGTAGCTTTGGTAATTATGAACTCCGCTGCTGGAACTTCCAAAGACGCTATTGACAATATGAGGAAAAAAGGAATCAAGGCTGGATTGTTAAAACTAAGAGTTTTCAGACCATTCCCTGCTGATGAAATCAAAGAAGCCCTTAAAAATGTAAAAGCTTTAGCAGTTATGGATAGAGCAGACAGCTTCAGTTCTCAAGGTGGACCAGTTTATCCAGAAGTTATGGCAGCACTTTATCCACTAGATACTAGACCTTTAGCAGTAAACTACATCTATGGTATAGGCGGAAGAGACGTTAGAGTTGAAGATATTGAAAAAGTCTTTAACGACTTGGTGGAAATTAAAGATGCCAACGAAGTTACAGACAAATACAGATATTTAGGACTTAGAGGAGAAGATATATAATGGCATATAAATTTAAAGAGCAAATGCAAAAGCCTGAAAGATTAGCTGGAGGGCATAGAATGTGCGAAGGCTGCGGAGCACCCGTAGCAGTAAGAGGTATTTTAAGGGCCCTAGAAGAAGACGAAAAAGCCGTAATCGGTTGTGCTACTGGTTGTCTAGAAGTATCTACATTTATGTATCCTTATACCTCTTGGGAAGATTCTTTCATTCACAGTGCTTTCGAAAACGCTTCAGCTACAGTATCAGGAGTTGAATCAGCATACAGAGCGTTAAAGAAAAAAGGAAAAGTTGAAAAAGATTATAAATTTATCACTTTCGGTGGTGACGGAGGTACTTACGACATCGGATTCCAATCTCTATCAGGAGCTATGGAAAGAGGTCACGACATGGTTTATGTATGTTACGACAACGGAGCTTACATGAACACTGGTATCCAAAGATCTTCTGCAACTCCAAAATTTGCAGACACAACTACTACACCAGTAGGAAAAGAATCTTTAGGAAAAGACCAATTTAAAAAAGATTTGACAAAAGTTATGGTTGCACACAACATTCCTTATGTTGCACAAACTACTTTATTCAAAAACTTTAAAGACTTACACGAAAAAGCTGACAAATCCCTTCATAAAGAAGGACCAGCATTCCTAAACGTTTTAGCTCCATGTCCAAGGGGATGGAGATATTCTTCTGAATTCTTAATGGAAATTTGTAAGTTAGCAGTTGAAACTTGTTACTGGCCACTATTTGAAGTAGAAGATGGAGTTTGGAGACTTTCTTACAAACCAAAAGAAAAACTTCCAATTGAAGAATTCTTAAGACCACAAGGTAGATTCAGACATCTATTTAGACCTGAAAGACCTGAAATAATTGCTCAAATCCAAGAACAAGTGGATAGAGAGTGGGAAGAACTTCTAAGACTTTGTAACGAAATTGACTAGAAATTAGGAGGTAAATTATGACTAAATACGTATGTAAACCTTGTGGATATGTGTACGACCCAGAAGTTGGCGATAAAGTAGCAAAAATACCAGCGGGAACTTCTTTTGAACAATTACCAGAAGATTGGGTTTGTCCAATGTGTGGAGCTGGAAAGAAACACTTTATGGAAGAAGATCTATGCTACGCACCAAGAACAGAAATTGATAAAGATTGTGATTAAAAAAATCTAAATAAGAAGACACGACGAAACCCTATTGGTAACGTCGTGTCTTTTTAGCTATTAATAAAACTTATTGTCTTTTTTCGTAAGTTCCATATTTTAAAATTTTCTCATCTTTCATTAGCCATTCCCCTTTTGATATAACCCCATTGAGGTTTAAATCTCGATCCAAAATTAACAAATCTGCATCATAATTTTCTTTTACATGACCTTTAATATGACCGATTTTTAAAGAATTTGCAACATTTGATGTGAAAAGGGGCAAAACTTCCTCAAGGGAAAATCCTGAATTGACTAATTTTTTTATCGTCGATATTAAGGAGTCAATGGGGGTAACCCCTATTTCTATAAGATTTCCATTTTCGTCGTAATTTGACCAAGAACCAAATCCATCAGAACTAAAACTCAATCTGTCAAATGGAATTAGCTTTTCTTTAGCCATTTTTAAAATCTCTTCATCTTGGATTTCTGCAGGGATAGAACATGTAAAATCTACATATCCCCCTTTTTTAGCATACTCCAAAGCATCCATAC
>JAEZYW010000130.1 GCA_023418835.1 Bacillota bacterium
TACATAGTATGTGTTTTCTTTTGCTACTGTACCATGTTCTCCGCCTAAATAAGTTACCGTTACATATCCCTCTGGCTTTTCTGGTTTGTCTGGTTCTTCCGGATCTACTGGTCCAATTATGTCCCCAATATATTCAGCAATAATAGTTTGACTTTCTAGCACTGGAGCTGCAGGGTCAAATGTCTTACCATCTGCGTATTTCCATCTTTTAAAGGTCTTTCCATCTGCCGGCGTTGGAACAGGTAGTTCTCCCGCCGCCTTAGTGTATCCTACTTCAATTTCATCAGGTGTTACTGTACCATCTCCTGCATCAAGAGTTAGAATTTTTATTTCATAAAATTTAAATATTCCACCTTGAATCTTGTCGTATACAGTTTCATAGAAATAACCTTGAACTTTACCAGATGTCATTCCGGCTCCTTCTATTCCCATAACAAAGATACGTAATGGGGCTTGTGGTACATTTAAAATATCAGTAGGGACAACTCTTTGATCCCCATTGTCATTTCTAATAATTGTAAACTCGCCATTTTTTGGCAAATTAAAGGAGTACTCACCTTGACCCGGTCTAAAAATACCTCTTAAAGCTGGGAATGTTTCTTCACCTTTAGTAGAATGCCACTCAGTTGTGAATTTCGTACTTACAAGTTGTACAAAATCCGCCTTCATGGTCAGTACTTTTGTGCCGTCATTATAGTTACCCGCACCATAAATTTGTTCTATAATCGGATTAATATCAGCTTCTTTAGGAATACTTAATCCAAAATCATATTTTTTTCCCGAATTATTATAGACTCTCATTTTCTCAGGGAAAACAACCAATCCAGGTTCTTTTACATTTATAGTTTGTTGTGCAACTAAAGTTGTATCATCGTAAGATTTAAGAGTTAAATCTGCGCCATCAGGAAAGATTAAGTCCCAAGGAAATCCTCTTTCAATAGTTGGAATTGTTTCTAACTGAACTCTAACTTCAGTTACATAAGATTCATAATCAATTGAACTAGTCGTACTTCTAGTAACTCTAGACCTTAAAGATCTTTTAAGCATAGCCTCTTTATAAGCTGCTTCAATTTCAGCATCTTCCTCATCTGAAACTGGAGTAAATAAAATAAGGTTATTATTAGAGTTTTCTGGATCTTCTTTTACTTCAAATTCAATTGTTTTTCCTTCTTCTACTTTTGGGGCATCTTCACCTGCAGCCAATACGTCTACAGGGACTATGCTGAAAAGTAAAATGAAACAAAGTAAAAATGATAATATCTTTTTATTGTTAATACTCACTTTAACCATCCTCTCTTAATTTGTGTTAAGTGCAGTGGAAACCTGCCTTATCCGTTATCTGTCAATTCTATAAGTTATAGTTTCACTTGTGCGTCCAGACAATTCGCCTTGTAATGTAAGAACATCTCCCACTTCTAAAGCTTGACTTAACACAAAAGTTGCTCTGCCATTTCTAACTATAATTTCTTCAGAATAGATTATTTCATTATTTCTAATTACTTTAACTATTGCAGTGATGCCATCTTCTGCATATGCAGTGAAAGTGAAGTTTGCCGCATATGGTTTTTTGCCTTTAATGTCTATAGGCTTTTGAATAAATTCATCTTTATTAACTGGCTTTTCAGTTTTATTTCCAAAAACATCTGTTGCAACAATAACTATTTCTCCATCTAAATCTCTTGGAAGTGTTATTGTGAAATTGCCTTCGGGATCCAGTGTTACTGGAAATTCTTTATCTCCAACTACTACGACAACATTAGCATCTGGTCCATCGACCTTGGCATCAATCTTTATAAAGTTCTCATCTACTTCAGTATTTACTATTATCACTAAAGGTCCTTCTTTGTCTATTGTAAGTGTCTCATCAGAAATTGTAGGTAATCTATCCTTTTCTGTTAATTGAACTTTTACTTTATCCCCATGCTTTAAATCGTCTATTGGGAATTCAAAAGTTCCATCTGGATTGATAATTCCTTTTATAGGTTGTCCGTCTGCGCCGAGAATTGGATTTCCAGATTCGTCGACAAGAATAATTTCTGAAGTTATAGGATCTGGTTTTGCTCCATTCTCAAATTTACCAGTGATGATTTGCTTTTCGTTAACATATTCTTGTTTTAAATCTACTGGTTTTACAGAAGGCTCATTAATCCATTTAGCATATACGGTCATACTCTTTATGATCTCAGTATCTTTGGTAAACTCTTCTCCTGTTAAATATGAGTTACTATACCAACCGCCGAACAAATACCCTTCTCTAGTTGGATTTTCAGGCATCAAATCCCCTAAATTGTTAATATTCTTATCGTCATTTGCAATTACAACTTCGGGTTCAGGTGCACCTTCATAATTTTGATTAAAGGTCACTTTCGCATTTACAGTTTCGATTACTGGATTACTAAGAGTTTTTCCAACTTCTGCAACTTGAACTTTTATTCCCATTCCCTTTTCAAGATAATTATCTTTATTTTTAAGCTCTATTGAAAAAGGATATTTCCCATTTATATCAGGCTCTTCAGCAGAATCTCCAGTGAATACAGAACCATCAGGTAATTCTATTCTTACAAAACTACTTTCAGATTCAGTGTATCCTGTTATTACAGTATCTTCAGTGAATACATCATTGACCTCTGGTAAATAGAAAGTCTTAGAGAGCATAAAGAAATTTTCTGCAGAGGAGTTCTTAATTAATCTTTGTGAACTATCTAATTTTTCCGTAAAGAACATCTTTATTGGTGCTTTAACATGATATCCGTCGTGGAATAAATGTTCTGGATTAATTTTAAATTCAATTATTGTGTAAATAGGAATATCTAATCCTCCATAATCTTGTACAATGTAGTTATCTACTGTGTTTACCGATCCGTTATCTGGAGTTATCCTTGCCGCTCTATAGCCAGGATTGGATACGCTATCGAAAACGACATCCATTTTATCTTTGGACATAATATAATGAGGTCCTTCTCTTCCAGTCAACGTGTGAGCGTAGATTTCCATTTGTTCACTCGATTCTATTATTGCAGGGTCTGCAATAACATTTAACATATATGGTTTGTTTCTCCAAACTATACCTTCAATACTCGCTGTTCTATAGGTCCACCTTGGACTAGTTCTCCAAAAGTATCTCAATACATTTGTTTTGTGATTATAACTTGCCCCCATAATTGCCGGTTCATTTAACCAGTTTGAAACCGTTCTTCCAGTTGTAGGCGTTGGAAAAACTACTGTGGCTTTTCCCATGGACTCTTCTGCTACTATAGGCCTTCCTCTTCTCTCGCCATTTACCCTCATCTGTATAACGTAAGGTTCTTGCGGTATATTTGCAGTTGTGTATCCATCTTTTAATATAATTTCTATGGGAACATTAATTTGATTTAAAGCTCCTGCATTTAATCCCGGTAGCAATCCTCCGTTTACAGTATAAAAGGGAAATTGGTATACCCCTTCTTCTCCCGATACTGGTAAACCAGTTCTCCAGTTATGAGGCACTGCTTCAACCGCCCAAAGAAAGGAACGCGCCCTTACTTCTTTCACATATGGCAATAGGTCGCTGTCAATTTTGAACTGAAAGTTTTTTAAATTGACTGAACTTGCCGAGAAAGTAAATGGCATTATCAACTTAATAGCGTTCTCAGTACTACCGTCATACCTTAAGCCGACAAAAGCTATAGATGTGTTTCTAATAGCTACTCCATTTGGTATGTCCCAATAATCTGGATTCCCAGGTTCTGGCATATCCCAATTTGGTGGCGGCGCCGCTGCCATTGGAGCGATGTCAATTTCAGACTCACTTGCTAATGCTATGGATGCTTGTGTAGGCATAAAGATTACACCTAGTATCACTGCAAAAGTCATAAAAAGAGAAATAATTCTCTTTCTTTTCAAACAGTTTTGATCCATAATTTTCCTCCTTTACTAATTTTAAAAATCAAACAGTTTTGATCCATAATTTTCCTCCTTTACTATATTAATTATATATAGTATATTGTTAAAAATCAATGTATATTTTTTTAATGCAGTTTTATTAATTAACAAACCCCTTAATTTTAATGTGCACCCTTAAACACGGACATTAATATTTGATTTTTACTAAGCGGACTGAAGCCTAAATTCAATAGGTGAAAGTCCGTTTAGTTTTGCCTTAATTCTATCATAGTTATACCAGTTAA
>JAEZYW010000139.1 GCA_023418835.1 Bacillota bacterium
TCCAAACTTTGATTTCTTATTTGATAAGGATATTTTAAGTTCTCTTTGACATTATCTCCAAATAGATATGGATTTTGAAAAATATAACCAATCTCTTTTCTCAAATCTGTCGGGTTGTAATCGCCAAATTCCTTACCTTTATAATAGATACTTCCCTTTGTGGGACTAATTAAGTTGCTAATAAGTTTTAAAAAAGTGCTCTTGCCACTTCCAGAAGATCCTATAATTGAAATAAAGTCTCCCTTATCTACACTCAAGGAAATGTCATTTATTATAGAATTTTCTTCCACTTTGTAATAAATATTTTCTAGTTTTAATAGCTCCATCCTCACACCTAATAATCATAGTAATCATATTTAAATATAACACAGAAATTTTTACTTTCAAATTTATTATACTAATAAAAAGCAACTAGATTGTAAAATCTAATTGCCAAAATTTTCTATTTTCCTATTAAATTATCTATCCATTTTATTGTATCTTCTATGACTTCATCTCGATTAGTTTCGTTTAAAAGCTCGTGTCTAGCTCCTTCATAGAGTTTTATAGATAAGTTTTCAACCCCAATGTTTTCGTATCTCTCAAAGAGATCTCTAACTCCCTTTCCAAAATTTCCAACTGGATCTTCGTCGCCGGAAATTATTAAAATTGGCAAATCCTTTGGTATTTTAGAAAAATTATTCTCATCTTCTATATACTGTAGAGTGTCAAAGAATTCGTAATAAAAACTCGTGGGAAAAATCGTTCCACAATAGGGATTTTCTATATATTTGTCCACTTCCTTACCATCTCTACTCAACCAATCAAACTCAGTCCTATTGGGGCTAAATTTTTTATTGTATGAGCCAAAAGAAACCTTATTTAAGAGATTGGATTTAGCCTTTGGGCCTCTGATTTTCATTTCTAAATTGGCGATGACCTTTCCAAATTTTAAAGCCAAACCTTGTTTGCCATTTGAGCCCGAAAGAATCAAACCTTGGATTTTATCCTTATAATCCATTATGTATCTTTGAGAAGCAAAGGAACCCATACTGTGGCCAAATAATATTATAGGCAAATTGGGATTTTCATTTTTTATATAATCTGTCAAAATTGAAATGTCCTCTATCAACTTAACAAAGCCCTTATCTTCTCCAAGAAATCCAAGGCTATCCTTATCCACAGAACTTAAGCCATGGCCCCTATGGTCATTGCCATAGACAATATATCCACGTTTTGCTAATGCTTTTGCAAACTCTTCATATCTAGAAACTGTTTCTGCCATTCCGTGGGAAATTTGAATAACCACTTTAGGCTGGGAATTTTCAATAAACCACTTATAAGTATTTATCTTTAGTCCATCAGAAGAATCCAAAGTAAAATTTATTCTTTTTACGCCTTTGTCAATATTGGTCTCCATATACTCACCTCATATAGATTATATTCCAATTGAAAATATAAATCATCTTTTATATAAATATTAGCCATATGCCAGTACATAAATGCAAAAACTTCCATCTTTTAGTCTAAATGCTAAAAGATGGAAGTATTGAATATCCTTTGTCTAAACTTTTTATTCATCCCTTGGGATTATAAAATTACATCATTTAATATTATTAGTCCTATACATAAAGCCACATATCCCCAGAAAAATGGATTTTTCAAATACTGTGGTTTCTCTTTAGCTTCGGTACTTTTATTTTTCTTTATAAACTTACTAACAGAAACCATAACAATTATAAATGCGGTGATTCCTGCAAAAAATAAAACTAAAAATCCTTTTTCTACCATTTCTTGGTCCAATGACGGAATAGATTTTAAATATCCAGCTAAGAAAAATATAGTGTTGTTTCCTGCGTGTACTAAAATTGGAACCCACATTGAATATCTATATGCCAAATACGAAAAGTATATTGCCGTTGGAATCAAGCCAATAGTTTGATCCAAATTTGTGTGCATTAGGGCAAATAAAATTCCAGTAACTATTATTCCAATCCAAGGTCTTGGCTTTTCAATTGTTCTTAAAACTCCATTTCGAAATGCCAATTCTTCAAACAGTGGTGCAATGGCGCAAGTGTATAAAGCAAGGAACAAAGATGGAGCAGTTTCAATCTCTTTGCTCATCTCCTCAACAGTAGCAGGAACAATAAATCCTACAATTTCTAACAATTTTTTAATGCCAGTTTCAAAAAGTCCCCCAACTAGATTTGTTCCAGAAGGAGCTAATATCAATATTATTAAAAATAAAATGCCAACAGGTTCCCTTTTTTCTTTTAACTGTGCTATAAAATTTTCTTTTCCCATAAAAAAATGATGGGTAGTATGGATATTATTGCTGTGACTACCAATATTAAGTTATTATCATTTGTTATGCCGGTCATAGCAAGAGGCACAACTGTGAATGACAATTGATAAAGTATCAATCCCAAAAATATTTTGCTGTATTTTGATTTTATGTCCATTAATTTCCTCCTTAAGTTTAAAGTATTTACTTTTTAAACAATTTAATAAAATACTGCTTTATTATATAATATAAAAATGCTAAACAAAAGGTTTTATATTAAACTTTATCCTTTATTTATTAATAGAATTTCATTTTTATTTTTGTTTTATATTTAAAGTCTTTCTAAATCTCTTTTGGACATAAAAATTGCTCCTCCTGAGATTAGACTCCAGGGGAGCATTCCAATTCTAAATATTCAAATTTCTGTCCGCTCTGGTTTTTAAAACAAATTACTAAATGCGTAGGGAAAATAAATGTGAATAAAAAGTAAAGCTAAAACTATTAAACTCAAAGCTCTATGCACTTTTAGCACCTTGGCTTTTTTCATTCGATAAAAATATCCACCTAACACCACTGTCAACAAAATCCCTACAAATAGGACCGTTCCCGTATGGAATCTAATTGAACCCAATGCTAGATATCCATGGTAAAATGACAATGCCACAAGTATTATTCCCAAGGGCTTGTGTAAAGTTCTAAGAAATTTAATAAAATCAAAAAAACTTTTATTCTTTGTCTTTAAAAATACTTTATTAAATCTAGTAAGGACAAAAGGAAGTACTAATACTCCCAATATAATCACATTTACCCAACCAAAAAATGCGTAATTCATTATTCTACTAACTTTCCTACTATTGGAAGATCAGTAAGTTTACTAGGACCATGGGGAGAATTATTTAAATCTTCTGTGGCATCTGTTCCTGCCATCGCTCCATTATGCTCTCCTCCTGCCCAACCAGCTACTTCTGTTACATCATAAACTATCCCATCAACTGCTACATATGCAGCTCTTCCGTCTTTTCCGTCATATTCTTTTAACTCTTCTAATGTGAATTCTTGTTCAGTTGTTTCTTCACTAACTTCTACTGCCGGAGCAGGTTCTTCTTGTGTTGTTTATTGTGTGTTAGGAGTACCGCACGCCACAAGAACCATAGAAATCGCTAAAACAAATATTAATAAATATTTTTTCATATTTTATCTCCTTTGAGTAAATTTTCTATGATTGAGAAATTTTCCCAATCAGTTATATTAAAAAATTACCCCCAAGGTTTTATTTATAAACATATTTCTTTCAAGTTTTTAGATATTGACGCCTCATAAATACAAGAAATATCTCGTTTCTATATCTCTACATTCAAATTTTGGTTTGATTGTTACGTTAAGATATATTTAGACGTTTATCTTTGCCATGCCTAAAAATAAGCGCTCTATTTTATTAAGATTAGAGAACTTGTTTTAATTCAATTATAACTTATAAACTAATTCCTCATATAAATTATTTCCAATCTCTCCATAATTTTCTTCAAAAGACATAACAGAAATCACTATTCCCTTTTCTTCAACGACAGTAACAAATTGGCCGTATTTTCCTGCACAATGATATGAATTTATTTCTGGATTTATATGAAATTGATAACCATATCCTTTTGCCCTATAAATTCTTGATTGATCATAATGACTAGAATTATCTACTATTTTAGAAGTTGCCAATTTCATATATTCTGATGGAACAATTTCATTTCCATTATAAAACCCATTTTGAATTAACATTTGACCAAACATTGATAGTTCATCAATATTTAAATAAAGTCCATTTGCAGCGTGAACATGACCTTTTGGGCATAAAGTCCAATCGGGATTGGTGATTCCAATTTTTTCAAAAAATCTATATCGTAAATAATTTAATAAATTCGATCCACTAATCCTTTCTATTGCACAACTAATCATGTAAGTATTAAAATTGCTATATAACCATTCTTCTTTACTATTTGTAAACTCTTGATTAAAAAAATAATCTATCCAATCAGTAATTATATATCTTTCTTTAGATTCATTAAAAAACATCTTGTCCTTTTGACCAGATCTCATCGTCAACAAATCTTCCATTGTGATATCGTAAATATTTTCATCAATTTTTTTATCTTTATATTCAGGGAAAATATCAATAAGTTTAGTTTCTTTTTTTAACAATTTTTCTTTTTCCGCTATACCAAAAGCACATGAAACAAAATTTTTTGATATACTCATAGTATTTAGTCTAACTTTTGGTTTCATAACACTATATTCAGATATTAACTTTCCATATTGGTACATTTGAGCATAAAGTATATTGAGGTTTGATTCTAAAGTTTTATTTATAAAATTATCAAATAGTTTTATTTCCATAGTTCTCCTTTCTACATTGGTCCAAGCTTTATTGCTTGTGCTATATTAAGAGTTATAATTCCTACTATAGACCAAGCTAAAAATATTTTCCAGAAAAACTTTAGCCAATCTGTATAAGAAACATCAGCTGCCATAATATTACCCATCAATGCAGAAGATGTCGGTAATAGGAAATTGCTAAATCCATCTCCATAGTTAAAAGCTAAAATAGCTGTTTGTCTAGTCATACCAATAGCATCTGCGGTGGGAATCAATAATGGCATAACCACTGCTGCCTGTCCACTACCTGATGTGATAAAGATGTTAACAAGACAATTAAGAACATACATAAATGTAGGTTGTAAAAAGCTAGGAAAAGTATTAAATACTGAAACTAAGTAATTAACAATAGTGTGGTTAATATTACCTGCGCTTAGTATTCTTGAAATGGCACCAGCAATCCCAATCATCATACAAGCTGTTGTCATTTTAGCAGCACCTCTCGCCCAAGCCTTCGATATTTCATTAGGCGTAAAGCCACCAATTAATCCTCCAATTACCGCCATATAAATAGACAAAGCAGCGACATTCGGAGATCCCCAATCCCATAATAATGCCCCAACAAATAATAGTATGTAATTAGCAAAAAATACTATTAGTACACCAATTTGCCTCTTTGAAATTTCAACATTTTCAAGTTCTGATTTGCCACCATTAATTTGTTCATCCACTATTAGTTCTAAGTTTGCAGCTTTTACTTTCTTAGCGTGTCTTATTAAGAAAAATGCTGATGTGATAAAAATTAAAGCAGAAGACATAAGCCTGAATTCTATTCCAGAAAAAACTGGTATACCTGCTAATTCTTGAGCTACAGCAGTTATAGAAACCGAAAGGGCACCCACACTATAAGTACCACCTGCTCCTAAAATTATTATTGAAGCTGCGGTCAAATTATCAAATTTGGCTTCCTTACAAAGCATCACTAGAAGTGGGATATACATAATCATACTCATTGCATTTTGCTTTAAACCCATGAGAGCAAAAAACAACATTGGTATTATTATCAGTAATTCATCTTTATTTCTAAATTTCTGTAGAATTTTTTTAATTCCAGAATCAAAGGCTCCTGTTTCCACTAAAACTTGGACAGCCCCTCCGGAAATAAAAACTAAAGCTATTATTCTTGCAGCTCCTGCTATTCCTTCATACATAAATATAGGGATGTCTAAAAAACTCACTGGACTATTTTCTATATTAGTGAACGACTGGGGATCAATCATACTAACTCCCGTTTCTTCATCTTTTATCATAGTAAATTCTCCGGCAGGTACGATATATGTGAGTGCTGTAACAATTATTATCAATATTGTTAAAATAACAAAAACGTGTGGTACTTTAAACTTTTTCATGACTCCTCCTATTCAAAATACAAATTCTCATTATTCTTATATAATTTTTCTAACATTTTTAATCTTTCAGCAGCTTCTTTAGGAAAGTTTTCAATATAATACGCTATTATTAAATCGCAGATAGCCATTGTAGAACATAAGCTATTAAATCCACTTTCAATAACTTTAGATTTAGCTAAAAGGATAATGTCAGAAATTTGTCCTACAGGTGATACTATGCTGTCTGTAATTGAAACTATATAAGCACCTAATTTTTTAGCAACAGATACGAATTCGTAGCTCAATTGAGAATATCTTGAAAATGAAATTACAATTACAATTGATTTATCATTTATTTTCATCAAATTTGAGTAGTAGGATTCACTTTCTATTTCCGAAAAAAAGCAATTACCTTTAATTTTATCAAGGCTCATTCCGAGCCATTTAGCTGAAGGATGAACATTTCTACCAGCAATGCAAAAGATATTATCCGACTGATTAATTTTTTTTACTAATTTTCTTAAATCATTCTCATTTATATTAGTTTTTAAATCAGATAGATACTCAATTTCTTTTAAAATTATCTCATCTTTATAACTAGTACTATCATCTTCTTTCTCTTTTTTTATAGTATGTAATAGTTCTTTTTGAATTGTCTCTTGCATAGAAGAAAAACTATCAAAACCTAATGAATAAGATAATCTAATGACAGTTGTTTCGCTCACACCTACTTCTGTACTTATTTTTGCTATTGTCTGATAACTTACTAGTTCAGGATTTGATATCAAATAGTCGGCTACTTTCCTTTGTCCCACTGAAAGATTTTTATAACTCTCTCTTATTAAGTCAGAATATCCCAAGTCATCAACCTCCTTTTAGAATTAAATAATTCTTTTATTTGCAATATAAGAATTATTTAATTCTATTATAACATTAATAAAATAGTTGTCAAACATTTATATATTAAAACAACTAGCAAAATAAATTGCTAGTTGTTTATGTGTAATCTTGCTTATTCTTCTATTTTCACTCCAAATTCCACACTAATTCCATCTGGATCTTTTACTGTGAAATGTTTCGGTTTCTTACCTTCATCAATTATAGAAGAAGGAGAATATCCAAGCTCCAAAGCTTTTTCTCTGAGTGCTTCCAAGTCATTTTCCACTAAATAACTCATAATTAGCCCCTTTGTTTGAACTGTTTCTATTCCTTCAAATTCGATGAGTTCTATCATAGTCTCTTCTTTGGAATTTGCCAAAAAAGCAATTTCTCCTTTTCCTGCATTTATACGTCTAATTACCTTTAAACCAACTAGATTTTCGTAAAAATCCAAAGACTTTTCTAAATTTTTAACCATAATAGTTATGTAATATAATTTCATATAAATCACCCCTTATAATTTTGTTGTACTTATATTTTAGCACAAAAATAATTGCCCAGTAGTCTTATTGGGCAATTAGAAACAAATTTTAAACATTATATTGTAAATCTTTTAAAACTCCATATGTAAACAAGCCTATTTTATTTAGACTTTAGAATATTGAAAAAACTTATTTTAAAAGGTCAAAGATAATATCCTTTAGAGACCATTTCATGGCCTGCCGCCCCGAGGGTAGGCGAAAAAGGATTTATCGAGACCTTTGTCTTCAGTCTGAAGCTTATTTTATTTAGGCTTATTTGTTGTATATTTTAATTTTTTTCAAAATAACTTTTAATTTCTCTTAATGAAATCTTTTCTTTTTTGGCAATTTCCTTTAAATCTTCGTATTCAAGTTTTTCTCTAACTACGCCATATCCCTTTGAAACTTTTTTTCTAACCTTCCCATATTTTGAATCTATTATTTCCTCTGTTCTCTCTAATTTATGTCTTTTGGTTTTATACTCCTTAATTCCAATAGTAGTCGTATGCTTAAAAATAGTTTCCAAGATTTTTTCCCTGTCTTTTTCCAAGGATAAAACAGTCAGCATAATCC
>JAEZYW010000191.1 GCA_023418835.1 Bacillota bacterium
CAAATAAATCTTCAGGCAACTCTCTATTTAAAGCTTTTTCTAAATCCCTGTATTCTTCGGGATATTTTTCTTTATATTCTCTTTCCAATTCTTTCCAAGAATCATATACTTTTCTTTTTTCTTCTAATTCAGATTTTGTAATTTCATAAGCTGCTTTTGGAACTACAAACTCATCTTCTTCCCATTTGAAATAATCTATCATTTCTAGGATGTTTTCATCCCCTAAAGGTTCACCATGGGCACTTGATTTGCCAACTTTTTTAGGAACTCCATATCCAATTTGGGTAGTAATCTCAATTAAAGTCGGTCTTTCAGTATCTTTTTTAGCTTCTTCAATGGCTTCGGTAATACTCTTTACATCGTTACCGTCTTCAACTTTCAATACTTGGAATCCAAATCCTTCAAATCTCTTTGAAACATCTTCAGTAAAGGCTATATCAGTACCTCCATCAATTGTAATATTGTTGGAGTCGTAAAGTAGTATCAATTTGCTAAGACCTAAAGTTCCAGCTATACTCATGGCTTCATAGCCCACACCTTCCATAAGGTCACCGTCTGAACATAAGACATAGGTGTAGTGGTCTATTAGTTTCATATCTTCCTTATTATATTTTGCCCCTAGATGTTCTTCTGCAATTGCCATTCCAACTGCCATAGAAATCCCTTGTCCTAGAGGTCCTGTTGTAGCTTCAACTCCCTCTGTCATTCCATATTCTGGATGACCAGGGGTAATGCTTCCAATTTGTCTAAAGTTTTTTATGTCTTCAATGCTCATATTAAAACCGTACATATGAAGCAAGCTATATAAAAGTGCTGAACCGTGTCCTGCAGATAATATAAACCTGTCTCTATTTATCCAACTGGCATCTTCTGGGTTTATATTTAGATGATTTCCCCAAACACTATAAGCCATGGGAGCCGCTCCCAAAGGGAGACCCGGATGTCCAGAATTAGCTTTTTGTACAGCATGAGCTGAAAGAAATCTCAAACTATTAATTACTAAATTGTCATTGTGCATTTTTTCTATCTCCTTCCAAAACAGAATTCTTATCCAACAATACGTTCAATATAAATCTCGGTAATGCAATTTGTCTAGCAATTCTACTAGGCTCTTTTAAAAGTCTATAGAGCCATTCCAAATTTAATTTTATGAATATATCAGGAGCCCTTTTGCTTTCCCCTGCCAATATATCTGTTACTCCGCCATTTCCAATAATTATTTTACTATCTATTCTAGATTTATTTCTATTAATAAATTCTTCTTGTTTAGGAAATCCCAACCCTACAAAAATTACATCAGGTTTTGATTCGTTAATTTGGGAAATAATTTCTCCTTCGTCTTCTTTTGAAAAATATCCATTTCTATTTCCAACGACTTTAACGCCAGGAAAATTTTTCTCCACATTCTCAGCTGCCTTTTTACTTATACCAGGTTTTCCACCTAGTATAAACAAATTTATTGGAATATCTTTGCCAAATTTTAAAAGTTCCATGGAAATATCAAAACCCGTTACCCTTTCTTTTAAGGGAAGTTTTCTAAATTTTGAACCGTAAATCAATCCTATCCCATCTGGAACCACTAGGTCAAAGGAATTTACTAAATCTGCTAATTCAGGTTCATCTTTTGCCCTCATGGCTATTTCCGTATTGGGAGTTGCAATTGTAAATAAGTCCTTGGTGTTTAATTTCTCCCTTAATAAATCCATGACTTCCTTTAAGGTCGTGTTTTCTATATTTATCCCAAATATTTTAACTCTCTCCATTTATTCTAAGCCTTTCTTCCAATAAATTTAGAGTTTCCCTTGCAAGGGCTTCTTGACGATTGTTTGCCATTGTAATTGAAATCTTTCTATCTTTCAAATTTTCCATACAAGAATTGTATTTTTTTCTCAAATCCTCAGCAGTCAATTCTTCAACCTTTAAATATTCTGATATTGAAAGTTCCTCAATTAATCCTGTAACTTTGGGATCGTAAATCAAGCCTACAATAGGAACATTGGCTTTGGCTGAATAAATTAGAGCATGTAATCTCATTGCCAAAACTAATTTACATTTTTTTAAAATAGAGATTATATCTTCAACTTCGTATTTGTTTTCCAGAAGATGAATCCTCTTATTTTTACTCATTATTTTTATAGTTTCTGAATATTCCACATCGTATGGATAGTGCATTGGCACAATTAAAATGTCGATATCTTCGTCAATTAATGTGTCGCAAAAATTTGCAATTTCTCTAGTCAAATTCGGAGATTCTTGCCAATTTCTTATGGAAATTCCAATTACATTTTCCCCCAGCTCTATTCCTTGGGAGCTCAATATTTCATTTGCTCTTTCATCTGGCGATGAGTCCAAAAGAAAAACTGGATCTGCAGTTATAGTTAAATTATCATTGGTGACTCCCAGATATTTTGTAAACATATTAGAAGACTTATCCCTTAGAGTTATATAGTCAATTTTATTTAAAACTCCTTTAGTTAGCCATCTGTTTAATTTACTGTCTATGGGTCCAACTCCATTTGCAAAAACAAAAACTTGTTTCTTTAAAAGTCTAGCTAAAGTCAAAAGTCCCAAATAGTAATAAAGACTTCTATTACTAGTTATATCTTGAAGTAAACTTCCTCCTCCAAAAATAAAACAATCCGTTTCCTTCATCGCCTTGTAAACTTCTTTTAAAGAAAATCTATTTACTGAATTTATTTTATAATCCCTCTTCGTCTTTTCTGGGTCTTTAGAAAGGGCTGTTAAAATAAAATCCTCGTCAGTCTTTTTCAAGTTGTCTACCATAGCTTTTAAAATGGCGTCATCTCCGCTATTGTCAAAGCCAAAATAGCCAGATAATAAAAGCTTTTTAGTCATAAGATCCACTTCCCCTCATGACTTTATAAGCTTGGTCCTTATCTTTTATAACTAAAGGAGATTCCAGTTCCATAATATTAATTGCCATTGCTCCAATCCCTACAATTGTCCAAAATGAAAATATTATTTTGGGAAGATATAGAACATTTTCAACTAAACCGTGAGTAAAAACTCCAATAATTCCAGCGACAACTCCTGCGCCAATATATTTAAAATATTTATCCTCGTTAATACTTCTAACGTTATTTACAAGTTTCATAATAGGATATCGGATAAAGTCCAGTAGCATAATTATAAACACCACAAATCCAATGAAGCCCAATTCTGCAAAAGTTTGGATAAAAGAGTTGTGAGCGTGATATGCATTTATGGTTCTACTGTAAGTTTCAAAAACCTCTTTGAAAGGTAGATGACCTAAACCGACGCCTCCCAAGAAATTATCCCTGATCATTTCCATAGAGATATTCCAAATATTAAATCTATGAGCATTAGAAGAATCGCTTAAATTTCCAATACTCATAATTCTATTGAGAAAAGTTGGAGGCAAAACTATTAAAGCTCCAAAGACCATTGGAATTGCCAAAAGCAAAAGTCTTCTATCAATTAAAAGGCAATAAATCAAAGCTGCCATTGCTATACCAATCCATCCACCTCTAGACATGGTAAATATAAGACATACCATCATAGAAGCTACGGCAGCTCCAAATACAAATTTCTTCTTCATGTTTTTTGTATGCCAAAACATACCCACTCCCAATGGAATAAAAAACACCAAGTATTCTGCCAGTGTATTAGGATTTCCAAACACAGAAAAAACTCTAACTTGAACATCTGGGTTTGCTTCCACATCTAACCACTCTCTTCTAATTTCCACTCCTGTAAATATTTGTAAGACGCCAATTAAGGCAACTATTGTGACAGAAGCTAATAAAACAGTTATAAAGGCATTGAAATCTTTTTTAGTTTTTATAGTATTTACAATTGCAAAAACATAGGCTAGTCCACCTATGTGGAATCCCAAATCCCTAAGACTGCCTTTAAAGTTTACAGATGTAATTGTCTGAATTACGATTATTATTAAGTAAATTCCAATAATTCCTGAATAAACGTTGTGGATTGTCGTGTTTTTTTCTATAAAAATTCTTCTCAAAAAATATAATATTCCAACCCCTAAAAAACCCAATAGTGCAAACACATTAGGTAAAAAAGGCATCAAAAACGTAATTCCAAAAATTGCAATTCTAAAATCAATTAGGGATAAAAAACCGCCTATTGACAAAACTAAAGCAGCTAAAAAATACTTAGTCCCCAAAATAAAATAGAGAAGAGCTAGTACAACGCTTAAAATTCCCGGAACTATTAAATTATTCTCTTCACTTCTTTTTACCACCAGTTTTCACCGCCTTCATCTACTTTAAATAATTCTAAAAAGAAATTGATAAAAGCAGATTCTCTAATGGCTATTACTTCCAAACCATTTAAATAAATTCCCACTAGTCCAAATAATATCATAAGGACATTAAAATAAAGGGGCAGACTTCCAAGGCCAAACAATCTCCCTAGCGTCAACAAAACTCCTAATAATATAAGGGTCTCATAGAATAATCTAAGGCCAGATGATATGGATTGAGAGTAAAAGCCCAAGCCTTCTGATATTTTAGATCCTTTTGTAATTTTTCTCACTATATCTCCAATAAAGTTCAAGAACCTGTCTACAAGTCTAAAGACTAGCCCAATTCCTTTATAAATGTAGGAATTTTTAAATAACTCTTCGCTTCCTTTGTTAACTTTATTTAAATAAGAACCTCTGTAGACTATTCTCAAAAACCTGTCTAATTTGGAAATTAATAGATGGGTAAAACTACCTCTATACAATTTTTGAATTGACCTAGTTATTTTCATAATTAGACCAATAAAAATGCTATTGTACATAAGTCAACTCCTATTCGGCTACTTCTATCCCCATTACAACTCCAAAAGATGCAAAGTTTTTGTTTTTCAATCTAAATTGAATTCCAACTCTAGTTTGTTCCCCGCCAGCCACATAATATTGATCTGTCTCTTCTAAATTTGCCTTTACATCTACAAGGGCAACAAATCTTCTAGGAACCTCTGCTTCGATCCACCTTCCATTGTGG
>JAEZYW010000018.1 GCA_023418835.1 Bacillota bacterium
GATGAAGATGTTATGGTGAAGATGGATTATCTAATGCCCACCTTATCCTACAAGGACAGGGGAGCAGTAGTTTTAATATCCCACTGTAAAGATATAGAAGTAAAATCTGTAGTCCAAGATTCCAGCGGTAACGCAGGAAATTCAATTGCCGCTTATGCAGCTAAAGGTGGAATTGAGTGTGAAATTTTTGTACCAGAAGGAACTTCCCCTAAGAAAATAGACATGATAAAAGCCCACGGCGCTAAAGTCAATGTTGTTCCTGGAAGTAGGGACAATTGTGCAGAAGTTTGTAGACAAAAAGTGAAAGATGAGGGAGCATACTATGCAAATCACGTTTACAATCCCATGTTTTACGAGGGAACTAAAACTTATATTTTTGAAGTCTACGAACAGCTTAAGAGAATTCCAGAATATATTTTTGTTCCAGTAGGTAATGGAACTTTATACCTAGGTGTCATTCGAGGACTTGAAGAACTATTATCTGGAGGCTATATTGACAATTTTCCTAAAATAATTGCCGTTCAATCTGAATACTGCGATCCATTATACCAAAGTTTTTCTAAAGGATTTACTACTCCAACTCCAATTGAACCAAAGAGCACCCTTGCTGAGGGCATTGCAATAGGAAAACCTGCTAGGGGAAAGGAAATATTAGAGTATGGAAGAAAGTATGATGTGGAGTTTGTCTTGGCGCCAGAAGAAATGATTTTGGAGGCTAGGTCTATTCTTGCAAAAAAAGGAATTTATGTAGAACATACAACTGCTGCAATTTACGCAGCTTATCTCAACTATATAAAGGTTAAAGGAAAAATTTCCGATGGTTTAATTCCTCTCACTGGCGGGGGATTAAAATCAGACCATTGAGTTAAAAAAATTTATTTATCGAGATGTAGATATCTTGACAAAAATAAATAAATAATGTATTGTTTATTTGATATAAATACTGTGAACAGAAGAGTAGGCTATTATTGAGGTAAAAGAGAGTCGATGTTGGTGGAAATTCGTTACGGATTTATAGTTGAAAAACATCTGGGAGTTTCTAACCGAAATTTTTTAAAGTAGGATTAGAAGTGATTGCGACTTTAATGCAAGAATTTGAGTGGGTAAATCTTTTGATTTGCCAATTTGGGTGGTACCGCGAATTATAAACCTTTCGTCCCTTTGTGGATTGAAGGTTTTTTTATATTTAAAAGGAGTGAAACGATTATGAAAGACTTTTCTAGAAGTCACTATTGTGGAAGAGTTGCTGAATCTGATATAGACAAAATAGCCACTGCTGCAGGCTGGGTACAGACTAACAGAGATATGGGTGGTATAATTTTTATCGACTTGAGAGACAAAACTGGTGTTCTTCAAGTTGTATTTGATTCCAATGACTTTACGGAAGAACAATTTAATGAAATCGAAAGTTTAAGAGGGGAATATGTAATTGGAGTTAGAGGACTGATTAGGGAAAGAGACGAAGAAACTTATAACCCTAAAATTCCAACTGGAACAGTAGAACTTAAAGCCCAAGAGTTTGTAGTTCTTTCCAAGGCGAAACCTCTGCCATTTCCAATTGACGACAATGTAGAAGTTAGGGAAGATTTGAGAATTAAGCACAGATATTTGGATTTAAGACGTCCAAAAATGTATAACAACTTCTTATTGAGAAATAAAACTCTAAAAAGTATTAGAGATTATCTAGATGAAAATGAGTTTATGGAAGTGGAAACTCCTATCTTAACTAAAAGCACACCAGAGGGTGCAAGGGATTATTTAGTTCCAAGTAGGATTCACCAAGGAGAATTTTACGCCCTTCCTCAGTCTCCACAAATATTTAAACAACTTCTTATGGTATCTGGATTCGATAGATACTATCAAGTTGCAAGGTGTTTTAGAGACGAAGACTTAAGAGCAGATAGACAACCAGAGTTTACTCAGGTGGATATTGAGACATCTTTTTTAAACAAAGAAGAAATATTAAATATTTTAGAAGATTTGTTTAAAAAGATTTTTAAAGAGGTTTTAGATTTGGAATTTACAGAGCCATTTCCTCGTATGACTTATGAAGAAGCCATGTATTCTTATGCATCTGACAAACCAGATATTAGATTTGGTTTAAAGATCAAAGACGTTACAGAAGAAGTTAAAAATTCCAGCTTTAAAGTTTTCACCGACACATTAAAATCAGGTGGAGTCGTTCGTTCCATAAATATAAAAGGCGGAAACTCCTTTACCAGAACTGAAATTGAAGAGCTGACAGAAAAAGCTATTTCATACGGTGCAAAGGGTATGGCATGGATAGGAATTGACGAAGATAGAAATCTTAGAACTATCCTTACAAAATACTTTTCAGAAGAAGATATGAAAGCCTTATTAGAAAAAATGGAAGTTGAACCAGGAGACTTTTTAATTTTCTGTGCAGACGAACTAGAAGTAGTATATAAGACTTTAGGACCTTTGAGATTGGATATTGGAGAAAAATTAGGGCTTAGAAAAAAAGACGACTTCAAATTCCTAATGGTTGTGGATTTTCCACAATTTGAATATTCTGAAGAAGAAAAGAGATATGTGGCAATGCATCATCCATTTACAATGCCAGTAGCAGAGGATTTAGATAAGATGGAAACAGAACCTCTAAATGTCAGGGCAGAATCTTACGACGTCGTTTTAAATGGAATCGAATTGGGATCTGGTTCCCTTAGAATATACAGACCTGATGTACAAGAGAGAATGTTTAAATTACTTGGAATTAGCGACGAAGAAATTGCTAAACGATTTGGATTTATTATAGAAGCATTCCAATACGGTACACCACCTCACGGAGGTTTTGCATTCGGTCTAGACAGATTAGTTATGTTGATGGCAGGAGAAGACAGCATTAGAGAAGTAATTGCTTTTCCTAAGAACAGAGAAGCCGAATGTCTTCTTTCAAATGCTCCAAGTAGCGTAGATGAAAAGCAACTAGAAGACTTGGGTATTGGAATTGTAGCTGAAGATGGCACCATAAAAGGTATATCCACAACTACTAAAGAAGAAGTAGAAGAGGTTTTAGATATTGAAAGTTTTGCTGAAATGTCTATGTTAAACTTAGATGAAGTCTCTGAACAATACTTTAAAACTTATATAGATGATTTTGTAGAACTTACTGAAGATTTGAGAAATTTAAATTTAAAGGATTACGAACCTACAGTTAACGTACACCCAATAATTAACTCCGTAAGAAAAGATGAAGTTAAAGTAGAATTTACAAGAGACGAGCTATTGGCTGGTACAGACACAACTGAAGACGGATATATACTAGTACCAAAAATTATTGAAGAAAACTAGGAGGGAGGAAATAAATGGATACTAAAGAAAAATATTTAAGTTATCTAGATGAAATTGAAAGAGATAACGAGGAAATAAAAGCGTATAAAACTATAACTCGAGACGAAGCCATAAAAGCTTTAGAAAACAACGAAAATCCCTTCCCAGTAGTTTTTGCAGATCAAATTTCCACTAAAGGAATTAAGACCACTGCAAATTCTAAAATGCTAGAAAATTACGTTCCTCCATTTGATGCAACTGTCGTGGAGAGGATAAAAAAAGCAGGTGGAGTTACTCTTGGAAAGACCATTACTTTAGAGTTTGGAGTTGGAGAAACAGAAAATAGTTTTGGAGCCTGTGCAGCAGTTGCTCATGGCGAAGGAATCGTTGGAATCTCCACGGGTCACAAAGGATTTATGCACTTGGGAGCTCACGAGTACAACCTATTTGCGTACAAATCCACATATGGTTTGATTTCTAGATACGGAATTATACCTGTAGCATCTTCCATTGACAGAGTGGGAATTTTGTCTAAAACCTTTGACAATATACCAAAAATAATGTCTATAATTTCTGGAAAGGACGAACGAGATAGCGCATCATGTGACTGCGACATAGATTTTAAAAATTTAGAAGATATAGATTTTTCTAAGTTAGAAGTTGCCGATATAGATATATTTGGACATTTTGGGGATGTGGAAGAACTTTTTGAAAAATTGAATATTCCAACTGTAAAAAAATCAATTGAAGGTTTGGAATATGCAATTCCAACTTATGAAATAATTTCCAGTGGAGAATTTGCTTCTAATATGGAAAAATTCGACGGAGTAAGTTTTGGTTATCGTACTGAAAATTACAATAATGTGGAAGAACTTTATAAAAATTCCAGAACTGAAGCTCTAGGACGAGGAGTTCAACAAAAAATTATGTTTGGTAACTTTGTGTTGAGCGAAGGTAGATATGAAAACTACTATCTTCAAGGAATGAAAGCTCGTACTATGATTAAAGAAAATATAGAAAAACTATTAGAAGAAGATGAGTTTTTAATTGCTCCAGTTAGCTTATACTTCACTGCCGGTTTAAATCTAGCAGGATTGCCTAGCATCTCTATACCATTTGGAGATGAAGGACTTTTAATAACTACTAGAGCGTTTAACGATAAGAGATTATTGGAGTTTTGTAAAAAATTAATCTCACAAATGGAAGGTGATAAATAATGGCAAAAAATTATGAAACCGTAATGGGTTTAGAAGTACACGTTGAACTCAAGACTAATACAAAAATTTTCTGTAATTGCTCAACAAAATTTGGAAACGAACCAAACACAAATACTTGCCCTGTTTGTTTAGCTCTTCCTGGTGCAACTCCTGTATTAAATGAAAAAGTATTGGATTTAGCTGTCATGGCAGGACTTGCGACAAACTGTGAAATTACACGA
>JAEZYW010000060.1 GCA_023418835.1 Bacillota bacterium
CGGCAGACATCTCCGTATGTTTTAAAACGATTAGGTCTGGTCTTTGTTTAATTCCTCTGTCAAACATTCCCGTAGCGTTTATTAATTCTGTATGAACTGCTTTTACAAGGGGATATTGGGCGTCATATTTTACGCTAGTTAAATCCCTTGGCGCATATAAGGATTCGATACCTTCTGAATCAGGGTTCAAACTGCTATTTGCGTGGATGCTCAAAAATACATGGGCATCTGCCTCGTTTGCAATTTTCGGCCTATCCATTATGTTTACAGCTTTGTCGCTAGTTCTAGTCATAATTACTGTATAACCTTGGTTAGCAAGTAGGCTTTGAACTCTTTTTGCCACGTCGATATTTATATCCTTTTCTCGATTGCCATTGCTAGTAGCTCCAGGATCCCTTCCACCGTGACCTGCATCCACTACAATTACAACTTCACTTTTGCTGTTTGGTTTTTTTCTAGGTTTTCTTTCAATAACTTCTTCTTTATCTACGTTATCAAAGTTTTTACCGTTATCAATTCCGTCAGATGTAATTGGATTGTTAGGTAAGTCCTTTTCATTAGTAGAGTCTGGCTTGGTCACGTTTGTGTCGGAAGCTGATTTTGGTACAATTACCATATCATCCCCCAGCATTGAAACTTTTACTTGCCCGCCGTTTACCTCTCCCAGTGAATCTAATACGATTCTTACAATGTTGTCATTTTCGCTGTAATTTCCGTCTGGAACAAATTGACTAGCTCTTACTTCTTTTACAAATCCCATGGAAATGTCATATTTTTCAAACTTTTTATCAGTTAAGAAAGTCGCATCTTTTATGTCAATTACATATCTAAAGGGATTGTTTAATTTGATAATATTGTGTTCGCTAGTCTTTACCCCTTCGACTAAAATTCCACTTTGACCTTCATATATAATCGGTCTGATTGCAGTTACTACATTAGTAAAGGAAATGTTTAAATCTTTTTTACCATTTAAGGATTTAATATTGGGATTTACATTTCGATTTAACTGCACGATAATTTTTGCCGTATTGTCGCCGTTAGACTTATACTCCACAAACTGAATTAAATTGCCCTTTGTTTCAATCTTGCCTTCGTTTTTTCCACCAATATTGAAATGTGCATTTGCAATTTCTACATAAAGGGAGTTGTTTTCAGCATCAAACCTTGAAGTGAATTTTATTTCTCCATTTCCCTTTAACTTTATTTGTTCGTTTTTTGTACTTCCATTTACCTTTTCAATTGAAGTAATTTCTAACCCTGTTTTCTTAGGCTGTTCCTTTGGAGCCTGCTCTTTAGATGCGTTTATTGAAACTGTTCTACTTGAATGATTCCACTCCACATCGTATCCCAATAATTCTGATACGACTCTTAAAGGAACCATGGTTTTGTACTCTCCGTTTGGATAACCCACCAACATAGGTATGGAGTCGTTATTTAAACTTAGAGGCTCGCCATTTCTCGTTCCATCTTTTTTTCCAATTGAAACTGCTATAATATCATTTCCCTTTGATATGGTTACAGTTTTTGAAGGCTGGAACCAATCTACTTTAGAATTGAAATGTTCAGCTACTACTCTAATTGGAACAAAGGTCCTATCATTATATATATACGGAGCAAAATCAGAATTGACCTTTTGGCCATTCATCTCCAATCCAACATTATAAACTTTTGTATTTTTTCCATTCACAACTACATCAAATGCAGAAGAACTGGCATATGCGTCTGTATTAAAAGTAAAAATTAAAACTAATGTTACCAGTACTGTGGTAATTATTTTTCTCATTAGACCCTCCTTGATGTTGTCTATTATATAGAATGGAAATTGGTAAATCAATGATTTCACAGTTTTGTAACGGGAATTTAATATTACAATACTGAATAAAGTTCATCACTTTTCGGCTCCCCTATTGGAATCATCTTCCCATTATCCCTTAGAAATACGCCATCAAATTCAGTAACTCTACCAATTATAGTGGAACTAATTCCTTCTTTTTCAAAATCTGGTAACAATTTTAAATAGTCTTCTTGGGCAATAATCATCATCATGCTTCCGCTGCTAATAAGTTTTCTAGGATCTACATTAAAATGATTGGTTATTTTTTTCGTCACATCAGAAATGGGAAGTCTGTCGTTAAAAACAATGAGGCCAATCTCGTTTGCCTTTGCAGCTTCCCAAGCAGCCCCCAACAAGCCCCCTTCTGTAATGTCGTGCATATATTTTGCACCGTGCTTTTTAGCTAAGTATCCGTCTCTAATTACAGAAGTTTGATTTTCAAAACTCAAAGCCTCGTCGTATTCTGAATTTGAAAGAACTGATCTAACTTCCCTTTCCTTTTCTTTGGAAATAATTGCTATTCCTTCAATTCCCAAAGATTTGGTCACCACTAATAAATCATTAACTTTAATCTCAGGTTTAATATATGGTCTGTCTATGCTACCTAAGACTGCAGCATTTATTACAACTCGAGTTACGGCATCGGTAATTTCCGTATGTCCTCCTACAATGGAAAGTCCAATTCCATTGGCAGTGTTTTTGGCATCTCCCATTATCGCAGAGAGTTCTTCTGCCGTCGTTCCTTCTGGAGCAAGTATTGTCAAAATTGCAGCCACTGGTTCAGCCCCTTCTGTTGCCAAATCATTTACGGCTACATTTATTGCCAATTTTCCAATGTCTCTACTGACACCTGTTATTGGATCTGTACTTAAGACAATTAATTTTTCTTTAAAATCTAAAATAGCCGTATCTTTTCCGATTCGACTTCCTACGATTACTTCATCTCTATTTTTTATATCGCTTATGAGCCCCTCTAATACTGAGTTAGGCACTTTTCCAATTTTCATTTCTATCACCACATACATTTTAACACATGAAGTATTTTTAATAAAGAATAAGGCAATATAAAAGGACACCTAAATATTAGATGTCCAAAATTTTATTCCATGGGTTTAACTTTTTCTTCTATAAAATTAATTTCCTCTTGGCTTAAATTATATTTTTTATATAACTGCCGGTCAATTTCTGCCACTGACTTAGACCAATCAATATCAGAATTTTCTGTAAAATCTTGCATAGGTACATTTGACCAAGTATCTTTTTTATTATCTTGTGTAACTTTTAACGTGCCTAGCATTGTTCTTGCAAATTTAGTCTTTACATATTTCAATACAGCCTCAGCTTCATATCTAGTAGAAAATGCTCCAATGCTTATATAAGTTTGAGTATGACCGATTAGGGGTTCCCCGATTAGGGGTGTGCTTAGAACCTCTCCTATAGCTCCTGAGCCGTTGGATTTGGGCACAAAGACTTTGTATTTGAGGAGGTTATCGTGTTCATCAACATAACCCATTTTAAACCACTTGTATAGCCTTTGATTTTTTTGCCTACCGTAAATTTTTATATATTTTTCTCCATCATCTGGCATTTTGTCATAGAATAATTCATCTAGTCTATCAAATATATTTGTTGTCAAATCATAATCATGACTTTTGCTTAGTTTTTCTTTAGCAGTTGGGTTCTCTAGATGAAGTTTTTCGCTTAATCTATAGCTTTCTGGGGAATATATTAAACTGTTAAAAGTGGCGAAATTTTTATTTCGAACCTTCTTTAATATAGAATTTAACTCATCAAATACTACAAACGTCTTTATTGCTCCAAAATTTTCTTTATTATCTCTATATGTTACAACTACACCACCTTTAATATCAGTTCCCGGAAATACTCTAGATGAGTCTTGCTCGTAATAAACGACTTTAATGTGAGGGTCATTTAGCATTTTTCTATTCCAGGCTTTAGAGGTTTTTCCGGCATTAAATAAAAATCTAGCAGGAGTGATTAAAAGAACTTTTTCTGAAATTTCAAAACAACCATCCATAAAATCTGGATAGATTTGTCTGTCGCTAGTTCCCTTTATTTCCTCTTGATATGGTGGATTGCCTATAATTATATCAAACTTCAAATTTTTTCCTCCATAAGCTTTCTTTAAATCCTCTTCCATAGTGTTATTATCAGCAGACACTGATAAATCTTGCATAACTATATTTTCCGTATTAATCCCTTTAAAATTTCCGTATACATAGTTCTTCACTATATTATAAATTATTTTTGTGGGACATACTCCGTAAACTTGATTTTCCAGTATATGTTTTATTCTCTCATCTCTATCTGGTATTTGTCCTTCCAGTCCCTTATTTAACCTCTTGACTATTTCGGTTAGATACAGTCCGCTTTTTGAGTACAAATCTCCAAATTTTGCGTTATAGCTTTTAAATATTTCTGGATTTTCTTCCTCTAATTTGTCCACCATCATTTTTACTACCTTTCTTGGGGTGTAAATTTGGTTGGTCTCTTGAGGCGGTATATAGTCGAAAATGTCTTCTTCCAAGGTCTCGTCGAAATAATTTGCCAACTCTATTTTCTTCTTAAAAAACTCCTTTATACTGGCGTTAAAAACTGTCTCGTCAAATAAGCCATTAAATTTTTTATTTCTACCTTCATCGTCTATGTAGTCGAATCCGTCTCTAAGTTTTCTAAATTCTTCTATGGTAATACCTGTGATTTCTAAAAATACATCTGGGTCAATATTTTTCTCGAAGTTATCCAGTGTGGTGGACTCCGTTCCATAGGCCATTAAAAATGAAGGAGTAGTTCTAGCAAATCCTCTTAAATGATCCCTCACGTCACTTTCGGTCTTGTCTTTCTTTTTAGTCTCTACCTTTTCAATTTGTTTTTCCACTACTTTTTCTGCCACTTCTTCAGTGGTTTTGGTGACTTGGCTTTGGAATTTCTCTTCTGTTTTTTCGACTTTGGCATGGAAATCTGTTTCCACATCTGCAACTTGCTGTTTTATTTCTTCGTCAAAATTTTCCTCGGATATGTCTTTTGTGATTTCAAAGATTTTCGCACTCTTTTCTTTCTGGAGATTTTCTATCTCTTGGACATAATTTTTAGTCTCTACTTCTACTTTATTTTCTAACTCTCTTTTAATCTCTCGTTCAATTGCTTTGCCCTGAGATTTAGCAAAGGTGAATTCCTGTCTTAAGTTTTCCAGTCCAGGTTTTAAATTTTCTGTAATGTTCTTTGCTATGTCTTGGGCGGTTCTGGTAATTAATTCTTCTTTTTTCTCTTCTTTCTTCTCTGCTGGAAGTTCACCGTCAAATATCTCTCCAATCCTATGGGCATCTGGTATATCTACGGTTTTATAGATTTTTTCTCCAAATAAATTTTTGGTTGTATTTATAACTATTTCCCTAGGAATTTCCACTTGGTTTTTGTCATTGAGCATTGGCTCTTCTATTTCCACATCTCTTCTATCCCCAAATTTCTTGTTTTCTTCTGGTCGAAGTTTATTTAGAATTTCTGATACAATTTTAGGCGCTCTAAATATTCCTGAGATATTGGAAAATAGTAAATTACTCATAAACCCACGTTTTACCACTTCCTTAGCTCTGATAAATTGGGGTATAGCTAGTACTTCTTCAGCGTCTAACTCTTTCATCGTGCCCTCTTCGTCTTCACCAATTACTGGAAAAAAGTTTAGGAGCTCTTTTATATTATTTTCTCTATGTGGTTCTTCTGCGGAATTTAAATTGTTGGCAAATTTATCGTAGAGTTGAAGGGTTCTTTCTGGTGCAAAATCGAATATATAAGAATTTTCCTTTCGATACAGTTTTTCGCCTTCCACATATTCATAGGGATTTTGGGCTCTAAATGCCGCTTGGAAATATTGGCTTGGAGATTTAATATTGTTTAGCATCAATACAGCTGTCCACTCTGGTATGGTAACTCCTGTAGTTAGCTGTCCTACGGATAATGTAATTGTCTTTTCATATTTGTTTATGGCGTTTTTGACTTTGTCGTAGCTTTTTTCATTTGCCACAAAGTCCTCTACGTTAATGTTATACTCATCGCCTTCAACGTCTTCTGATGCTATGGAAAGTCCATCTCCTGCTGCCAATACGGTTTTGTATTCTTTAAATACTGGATGTCTGTTTAAAAGCTTTTCCATAGCCTTAGCTGATGCCACCCAAGGCAAAAGCCAAAATGTGTGGTTCAGTTCTTTTTTATATTCCTCCTTGGAAAAAGGGAATTTACCTGTGCACAAGTTGTCTAAAAATGCAATGACACTAGATTCGTATTCAAAGTCTCCATTTTCTTTGGTCTTGAAAAATTCATTTAAATCAAAGGCGTAGTCTAAGTTAACGTCGTCTTCAATGGTTAGGCCTTTGGAAATTCTTTCTTCTATAATGGAACTCATTTGGTAAGTAAATAAATTTAATGTGGGAAGGGACTCGTAGGGATTGGTGCCCCATTGGTAATTCCATTGTATTTTAGTTTTTTGCTCGTCTAAATAGAACCAGTTGTATATCTGATCTTGGGAAAAATTATTGTTGGCTAGAGCTTTAAAGGGTGTACCAGAAAGGTGCAATGTGAACTTTCTATTTATTTTAAGAAATGCCCTTTCTGTCTTATCTGTATCTACTCCTTCGTGGGCTTCGTCGATTACTAGAAGATCCCAATTAATATCTGGAACCCATTGTAATTTGTCGTAGTCTCCTCCTGCAAATTTGGCGCCCTTTAAGTCTTGTAGGGATATAAAAACTATTTGTCCAAAGGTGTCTTCTAGGGTGGAATAGTGGTCTAGAAATTCAGCTCTAGTTATGGCTTTTCCCCTTAG
>JAEZYW010000073.1 GCA_023418835.1 Bacillota bacterium
ATTAACATTTTTGAAATTTGACTTAGTTTTGTCTCTGGACGCTTTCTTCCCATAAAAAATCCTCCTAATTAAGTTTATTTTACCTTAATCAGGAGGGCTTTCATACACAAATTATTTTACAGTCTCATTAAATTGTTTTTACTTTATTTGATTTACCCAAGATTCGAAAAACTTATAATCTTTCGATCCGTAAACCACTTCTCCGAGGAAATTTCCCTCTGAATCCACAATAAATGAAGTTGGCACAAATTGGATTTGGGTTAATACATCTTCAATAATCTCATCATTTGGCACTACATTTATATAATTAACGCCAGTTTGTTCGACAATTTTTTTAGCATCTTCCATGTTTTCATTGGACTCCACATAGGTGTCGCTAATTATTCCAATGACTTGAAAGTCATCTCCACCAAGGTTTTCGTGGATTTTCTGTAAATCTGGCATTTCCACAATGCAAGGTCTACAAAAAGTTGCCCAGACGTTTACCAATGTGTATTTACCTTGGAATATTGAGGAATCCACTGGATTACCTTCTAAATCCACAGAGGTAAAATCAGAAAGATTGAAAACATTTTGATCAGGTTCTTCTATATTATCATCTTCTATTTGTTCTTCTTCAACTATCTCAACTTGATCATTCTTGGAAATTTCTTCATTTTTCTTGTCAGTTCCACAAGAAGTCAGGAATAAAATTCCTACTAAAAATAGTATAAATTTATATTTTTTCATTTTTTCTCCTTTAGAAATTCTTTATTCTATTACAAATATCTTAATATTTGCTTACAATTTTCTACATTATAACATTAAATATTTTTTTATAGTATAATAAAATATATACGGAGGGATTATGAAAATATTAATTACAACAGATTGGAATCTAACTGACATCAATGGAGTTGCCGTTTCCGTTACAAATCTGTATAATCAATTGATTCAAATGGGTCATGATGTGAGAATTTTGACTTTGTCAAAGAATATTCACTCCCACAGAGAAAATCGTATCTATTATATTAAGAGCATTCCTTTTAATATATACCCAAATGTTAGACTAAGTGTTCTTTTATTTGACAGTTTATTTGACGAATTAGGAGCTTGGAAACCAGATGTAATTCACACTCAATGTGAATTTTTCACATATACTTATGCAAAAATCATTGCAACACGCTCTGGAGCTCCCATTGTTCACACTTATCACACAATGTATGAAGATTATTCTGAATATTTGAAAATTAAAAAACAATTTGGAAGGCATATAGTAGCTTTTATGTCAAAAACTAGGCTAAAAGATTCAACTTTATTAATTGCACCGACAAATAAAGTTAGAAGCAGACTAAGAAACTATAATTTAGAACAAGATATAAAAGTTATACCCTCAGGTCTAGATATGTCTAAATTTGATTTTGAATTGTCAAAAAGTGTTCGCAATGAACTTTTAGAAAAATATGATATTCCTAAAGAAAACAAAATATTACTTTACCTAGGAAGATTGGGAAGAGAAAAGAACATTACACAGTTACTAAGCTATTATAAAAACTTAGTATCCCATAGAAATGATATTACCTTATTGCTGGTAGGGGGAGGACCGTACCAAAGCAATGTAGAAAAGGAAATAAAAAATCTAGGATTAGAGAAAAATGTTAGAATGACTGGGATGGTGGATCCATCTGAAGTTCCAAAGTTTTATAAATTAGGAGATATTTTTGTTTCAGCTTCTCAAAGCGAGACCCAAGGTTTAACTTATATAGAAGCCATGTCTAATGGATTACCACAAGTTTGCAAATTTGACGAATGTCTAGAAAATGTGTTAATTGATGGATATAATGGGTATTTTTTTGAGAGTAGCGATGACTTTAAAGATAAAATTTTATATATTCTCAATGATGAAAAGTTATATAATGAAATGAAGAAAAACGCATTGGAAAAAAGCAAAGTATTTAGTAAGGAGTATTTTGCAAAAAGTGCTTTGAATGCTTATAAACTTGCAATAACAATGCAAAAAAATAAACCAAAAATTATTGATTTGAAATCTGATGAGATTTGGAAAATTTTCAACTTTAGAAAATATTTGCGAAGAATTAGAAGATTTTTTTAAATAAACTTTGGAGGTCTAAATGAACAATTTTGAAAGAAAACTTGACGAATACGCACGTCTCATTGTGAATTTTGGGGCAAATGTTCAAGAAGGAAAACCCGTTAGAATTTCTGCTCCCATTGAAGCACAAGATTTTGTGAGAAAATTAGTTAAATACGCTTATGAAAGAAAAGCCAGCGAAGTAATAGTTAAATGGACTGACGAATATGTCACTAAATCAAAGCTGTTATATGCTGATGAAAAAGTCCTTTCAACCTTTAATTCATTTTTAGTAGATGAACTGGAGTACTATTTTAAAGAAGACGTGACAGTAATTAATGTTTATGCCGAAGATCCTGAGTTATTGAAAGATGTGGATGGCAAACGCATAAAAATGGCAAATGAAGCCAGGCTGAAAGCAATAAAACATCTTATGAAATATACAATGAATGATATTGTATCTTGGTTAATCGTTTCTATTCCAACAAAGAGCTGGGCAAAAAAAGTTTTTCCTGACTTAAGTGATGAAAAAGCGGTGGAAAGTCTTTGGGATGATATATTCTCCTTTGTAAGAATTACTGATGATGGAGATTCTGTAGAAGAATGGAGAGAGCATCTAGAAACTCTAAGCAGAAGAGCTAGAATTTTAAACGAGAAACAGTTTAAAAAATTGATTTATAAATCTGATAATGGTACAAATTTAGAAGTTGGACTTCCAGAAAACCACATTTGGGGAGAAGCATTTTCTAAAAATGCACAAGGAGTTCAATTTGTTCCAAATATGCCAACTGAAGAAATATTTACAGCGCCAGATAAAAATAGAGTAAATGGAATTTTAAAATCCACTTTGCCTTTGAGCTATAACGGAACTTTAATTGATGGCATGGAATTTGAATTTGAAAATGGAAAAGTTATAAATTACTCTGCAGAAAAAGGAGAAGAAAGCTTAAAGATGCTTTTAGAAATGGACGAAGGAGCTAAACGTTTAGGAGAAGTTGCTTTGGTTCCTCACGATTCTCCAATATCAAATGCTAAAAGAATTTACTTCAACACCTTATTTGATGAAAACGCAAGCTGTCACTTTGCCCTTGGTAAAGCTTATCCTACAACTGTCAAAGATGGAGAAAATATGTCAGAAGAAGAATTAGATAAAGCTGGTATCAACGACTCCATGGTCCACGAAGACTTTATGGTTGGTAGCGATAGTTTATCAATTATAGGAATAGAAGAAGACGGAAGTGAGTTTGTCATTTTTAAAAATGGAAATTTTGTATTTTAAAAATAATGTAAATAATTTTCGTTAATATTATTTAATTTAGATTTTAAAAATCCTCTCTGAGTGAACTGACCCCCTAAATCCGGACAAGGATTTGGGGGTTTTTGTATGTCAAAATCATACACATTTGAATTTAAATTAAAAGTAGTTATGGAATATCTCAATGGTGAAGGAGGTTATATGTTTCTTTCTAAGAAATA
>JAEZYW010000086.1 GCA_023418835.1 Bacillota bacterium
ATTATGTCGTCTTCACTTTCTCTTGCTGGCACAATTCCATTGATGATATCGCCAATGTCAATTATGATATCTTTTGTCATCTTTCCTTCGTGTATCCAATCTAAAAATTGTCATCCTAAAACTCCCATAGCTAAATTATTGTATGGATAGGAGTCTTCTTCTACTACAGCTTCGTCCATATCCCACTTGTCTACAACTAAACTAAATCGAATTATTGCAAAATCTGGGTCAAAGTTTCCACTGGATGACGCTGTTATTAGACAACCTGGTTTTACCCATTCTTCTTTAATAGTTGGATTCGCTTCTCCTGATGTGGCAAGGTTAAGGATATCGCATCCTCTAACTAACTCTTCTGTTGAGTCTACTATTTCCACGTCAATGTCGTATTCTTCCATTAGTCTTCCTTGAAGAAGTTTGGAGTGGTCATATACGATGTCATAAATTTTTACTTTCTTAAGGTTTTTCGCTTCTTTAATTAGAGATTCTGCTGTGGATGTTCCAATTGATCCAGCTCCTAAAATCCCAATTACTTCTGCATCTGGCTTTGCTAAGTGTCTTACGCCAACTCCTGGAATTGCTCCAGTTCTCCAAGCACTTAATAAGTTTCCAGACATAAAAGCTAGAGGAGCTCCTGTGTCTTTGTCGTTTAATGTCATCATAAGAATAGATCTTGGCAATTCTTTTTGAAGATTGTCCAAATTAGATCCATACCATTTGCAACCAGCAACTTGGTATTTGCCACCTAGATAAGCTGGCATTGCACAAAATCTTCTGTCCGGTCCATTATGAGGCATTCCTTCGTGTTCAGGTTTGTCTGGGAAAGATAAAACCATACCGTGAGAGTTTTGATTTTTTCCTCCCATTACATAGTCTCCAGCTCCTAGAAGTTTATACACTTCTTCCATTTCATCAACGCATGCTTCCATATCCAATACGCCTGCTTCAATCATGTCTTCTTCGTCTAAGTAAATGAAATCTACCTTTTCTTGTTTTGCCATTTTATCCTCCTTATTAACTTAACAACCTTCCAGTATAATTCTCAATACAAAATGTATTATGTATTACTTAGTACATATTGTACCATATAATATTTTTTTATCAACACTTTTAGGAAAACTTTTTCAAATATTTGTAATTATTCTTGAAATTGACTTTTGTGTTATAATATCGATAGTACTTGGAGGAAAGTTTAAATGAAGACCATAATAAAATTGATATATGAAAATTACGATTCTTTTACATCGTCAAAAAAATTAATCGCAGATTTTATTTTAAATAATAGTAATTACATACTTTACGACACCCTAAGCGAACTGGCCTATAAAATAGATACTAGCACCACTTCTATTATTAGATTCGCCAGAGATTTAGGTTATAGTGGATATTCAGAGATGCAAGAGGCTTTAAGAGAATTTGCCGCTTTGGACGACCCTTTTGATGCCCAGAAGACTTTGAGAAAAGTAGAAAACAAAAATATTTCCGAACTATTTGAATCTTCTATTAATAAGGATATTGAAAATTTACAACATACGATTAAATCCATTCCCAAAGATAAATTGGAAGAGGCTATAAATTTAATAGCAAAGAGTAGAAAGGTTTATATCACAGGATATAATGATTCCTTTGCCCTAGCCTTTTATATGGATTTAAGATTGGGACAAGTTAGAGATAATGTTGACCTTTTGCAATCCGTTGGAGGAATGTATCCAAAGGACATTGTCAATTCTAATGATGAAGACGTGTTAATTGCATATTTTTTTCCGAGATATTCTCTCTATACTTTAAATATAATAAAATGGGTTAGTGCAAATGGTGGAAAGGTAATTATTATAACTAGCAACAATACAGAAAAAATTAAAGATTTTGGAGATGTGATTCTTCCCACCCACGTTTACGGGGGAGGAGTTAAGGAATCTTTAATAGCTCCAATGTCTTTGAGCAGTTACATTGCCAGTTCGGTTGCAATTGTTAACGGAGACGAAGCGAAAGAAATTATTGGAAAGGCCGAAAATATATTAAGATCTGGATTTTATTTGGATAATAAATAGGAACGTAGGGAACGCATTCCCATGCGTACCGTTTTTATAATGATAAACATAAAATAAAGGCCTCGATAAATCCTTTTTCGACTACCCTCGACGGCAGGTAAGGATTTGGTCTCAAAAGGATATTATCTTCGACCTTTTAAATGATGTTCGGGATGCGTAGGAACGCATCCCCTACGCATATAAAAACCCTTACATTTGTAAGGGTTTTTGCATTTTCTAATAATTTTTTATTCTTGGTTTGCATATGCTGCCATTATTTCTGGCAGTCTAAGGGTCAATCCGCCGTCTACTAACAAGTCTGTTCCCGTTATAAAGCTGGCTTTGTCGCTGGATAAATATTCGACAGCGCCCACTATGTCTTCTGGTTTTCCGTTTCGTTGTGCTGGTGTCATCATCTTCATATAGTTCATTTGCTCTGGATGTTCTTCTGCTGCTTTTGCTGCCATATCAGTCATTATTATTCCTGGAGAAATGGAAACTATTCTAACGCCTTTTTTTCCAAATTCTTCTGCGTATTTCTTAACTAGCAGTTGAACTCCTCTTTTTGAAAAGTTGTAAGCTAGAGAAGAATCATTTTGAGCCATTTGTACAAGTTGATCTATAGCTCCAACTTCAGATGGGTTTTCCAATAGTCTATCGCGGTCAGGATTTGGCTCTACGGTATGACCCATCATTGAGGAAATTAGAATTACAACAGCCCCTTCTTTAAGGTATTCTTTTGCTCCTAAAACTAGATTTTCAGATCCCACTAGGTCAATTTCAAAGGTAAGTTTTGCATCTACTCCTATTCCACTTACTCCTGCGGAGTTTACAAGTGTTTTGATATTGCCTAGGGAGCTTGCGTATTCAAATAGTTCCTTTATGCTTTTGGCACTGGAGATGTCTCCTTGTTTAAAGTCTGCTTCAATTCCTGCGGATTTTAGTTCTTCTACGGCTTCAATTAGCTTTTGTTCTCGTCTTCCCGTAATTAATACTATACCGTCTTTAAAAGATTTTGCGCATTCAAGGCCAATTCCGCTACTGCCGCCCGTTATTATGTGAACATTTTTCACATTATCCCCTCCATTTTAAATAGTTATAGATAATATACCCTTATGAATAATTTATTCACATTAAATATAAAAGAAAAATATTAGATTCAATTCAGTTTAATTCCGTTAAATGAGGGAGATGATTGCGGGATGCGTAGGAACGCATCCCCTACAGTTTCTTTAAATGATATTCGGGACGCGTGGGAACGCATCCCCTACAGTTTATTTTATTGGTGAGCTTCTCTATATCCCGCTTCGTAAAGGGTGTCGTAGATTTCTTTTTTGTGTTCTTCGTTAAAGGTTTCTAGGACAATTCTCACCACTGCTCTGTCTAAGTTCATAGATTCTGAAGATGAGTATTGATCTATTGTAAGGATATTTGCTCCTTTTTCCTTAATAATTTCTAGAAGTCTGATTAGTTCTCCTGGTTTATCTGGAACCAAAGTAGAAATTTCCATTAGTCTTCCAGAGTCGAAAAGTCCGTTTGTAATTATTCTAGAAATTGTGTTTACGTTGATGTTTCCACCACTTAAAACTGCACAAACTTTTTCCCCTTTGAAGTCGTATTTTTCATTTATTACTGCAGCAACAGAAGATGCTCCTGCTCCTTCTGCTGTAACTTTTCCTTCTTCTAATAATCTAAGAATTGTGCTGATAATTTCATCTTCGGACACAGTTACGATGTCGTCAACATATTTTTGCACATGGGCAAAGGACATAGCTCCTGGACATTTAACGGCAACTCCGTCTGCCATTGTATTTGCAGTTGGGATTGTGCATTGATATC
>JAEZYW010000110.1 GCA_023418835.1 Bacillota bacterium
GGATTATAGGTTACCTTTAACAACCTAAATACATTATATAAGGTGAAATAAATGAAAAAGATAAAATTAATGTCGATCTTAATCTTATCAATTTTGTTTATTTCTACGCCCGCCATTGCTAGTGACATTCAAGTTAATGAGATTGGTGTAGAAGAACAAAAAGAAATCTCAGAAAATGTACTAGAAAATGTACTAATAGAAGAGAAAACATCTGAAAGTGAAAATTCCTTGTTGAAATCGTCAGATGGAGAAATTGAAAAAATAAATGCTCCAATAAAATCTGATGAGGATAATACAGTTGAATCTGAAAAGTACGATACCACATCAGAGTCTGATGTTGTGGAATCTGAAGTGGAAAATTTTGAAGATTCTGAAGAAGTAGATGAGGAAATGGATGATTTGCAGATTTCTGAAGAAGAAACTATCCAAGGAGAACTTGAAAGCGAAACTTCTATTGCTGAAGAAAAATTGGAATCCAGTGAAGATGAGTTTAAAAATCCAGAGGAATTGGAAAAAACTGACAACCCCGAAAAAGTTGAAGAAGCAAATACAAAAATTATGGCTACACCGACTCAATTGTCGGAAGAAATCCAAGAAGAGGACTACACTTCACCAGATTATTCAGACTTAGATGATGAACAAAGAGAAGAAAAAAGAATAGAGTTAGAAAATAAAATTAAAGCTTCTCTAAATGTTGTGAACAACTCTTCAAATCTTTCGAAACTCCTTGCTGGAGAAGCTCAAGAAGCCAATAGATTAATAGAAGAAGCAAAGGCATTATTAGCCGATGAAGATGCGAGCTTATCAGATTTAGATATACTTGCTCATAATCTTGAAAAAACTGAGGAAAAAATTCCCAGAGAATTGACTAACAAGGAAAAAGAACTTTTACCTAAGTATCAAGATTCAAAAGCTTCTTTAGAATATCAAAAAATAAAAGATGCAACTTCGGAACAACAAGAAGAATTTAATCGTTTGAAAGATGAACTCGATAAAGTTGTAAAGGAAATTGAAGATTTATTTAAGAACAAAAATACTCCAACAGATGAGGAAATAAATGAACTTTTTGGAAGGCTTGAAGAAGCTAGAGAGGTTTATAATCAATTTCTTGCAAATAACCCGAACATAAGAAATACTGATTATACTGAAGGAGAAAAGAATCAAGAAATTTATTTCTATCACAACAAGAATAGCCTACCAGTTGATATGAAACTTGATGAGGAAACTTATTACATTTCCAACGACGTAGACGTAGACTTAACTGCGCAACTAATTTCCAACCAAAATACTGGAAAAGTATTTTACAGAGTTGAGTTAGAGACGGATGTGGATATAAGTAAATTCAATTTCTTCGGAATAGCTGGATATAGAGGTGGAGTTCCCGAATTAATAAGTGGAGAAGGAAAAACTTCCATAGAAATTCCTTACGATGACATTTCTCATATCTTTACTACTTCTAGAATTCTATTTTCTTTAAGAAATGGGGAATATGATGAAAAGGTTAAATTAAAGGCTTCTTTATTAAGTGAAAACAGAGAGAATATTTTAGCTGAAAAAACCTTGAATTTCTCTGTTACTAAAACTGGTTATAAAGAGCCAAAGGTTGGACCAGGTTATGTTTTTGGAAAAAATGGAAGTTTAATTGATGGGGGAGTAAGTAATTCCGAAGGAAAAATTATAGATGATGAAAATATTAAAGATTTCTCATTTTGGAATATCTTAACACCAGACACTTACTTTTTAGGAGAGCCTGACAGAATTTTGTTTATTGGAAAACCAGATCCAATATCTTTAAACTCAGTTGAGATTGTTATTGACATTCCTGAATTCGAAGGCGATTATGCAAGATTTATAGAAAATAAAGATGGCATCAGTTTTTACGAAGATAAGGAAAACAATCAATTAATTCTTAAATTATTGGCAGCTAGTGGAAAAGATTTAAAAATTGTAGACGGAGAGCTTTTTCTTGGAGAGAATAAGCTAGGAAGGGCATTTTCTGTAAAAAACTCTATTTATGAAGGACAAGACGGTCTTTATTATTTAGATGAAGACGGAGCCTCCCATAAGGTTAAATCTGACACGACCTATATGGACATAAAAAATCTAGACGGCACTAATACGGGATATAAACTTATCAATAATAAAATTGTTAAAGACGACAAAGAATATGCAATTGTAGGTGGCAAGTTTATTCAATCAAATAATGCACCGTTTTATGAAATTATAAATGGTAAAATTGTTGAAGGAAATAAGATTTATAATCCATTAGAAAAAGATGTAATTGTTGACGAAGATGGAAATATTCAAAAAGATGTTGTAGTTGTAGATGCTCCCTCTTTGACTAAAGATGGTAAATATTACGGAACTATTTTAGAGGATGAAAATAAGCCTGTATTTACAAAAGACAACTATTACATTCCTGGAGCAATCTGGAGAGAAAAAGCAGGTGTAGATGAAACTGGAAAATTTACAGAAGACGAAGATAAAATCTCTAGGTATGTAGAAAAAGCTGGTTTTACTGAAGATGGATATGAAATTAAAAATTCCAAGTTAAGAGAATCTGATGAAAGCGACATTTTCCTAATAGATCGCTTCGGCAAATTGGTGGATTATGTAATCTTGTCTAGAGATAACGGTGATTACACCGTAACTGATAAGAAAAATCCTGAAAATAAAGTAAATGGATTTGACATTACCAATGAGGACATCTTTATTGGACAGAACAAAGTAATTGAAACTGGTCTTTCAATTGCTAAAAAAGACAAATATGTTGTAGATGAAGATGGAAGAATTCACTCGATAGAAGGCAAAACTAGACTAAATGGAAGATATGCAGATGGCAGCATATATGATTTAGAGGAAGTTAGAGTTATTACCTATGATGATGGTAAAGAAGTAATCAATCCAAAGACAACTGTTTTGCCATTTGAATTGGAAGAAGACAAAAGTTACATTATCCAAATTAAAGGTGAAAATGTCGTCTTACTAGACGCAGAAAATAACACAATCCAAGGTTTGGTTAATTCAACTCCAGTTAAATTTGAATTCCCAGGATTTAAAACGGGAGAAACTGTGTATCACATTTACGAAACTACTTGGAAGGCGACTTATCTAGAACCTGGTACCAATGAGGAAAAGAGTATATTTGTTAACTCAAAGGGAAATTTAGTTGACGAGATAAGTGCTCGCGATTTATTCAGATTAAAAGGACCAGTATATTCTCAAGGATTCCAAAAATTACCGCCAAGCAAATTTAGAAATCCGATGGATTATGAACTATTT
>JAEZYW010000129.1 GCA_023418835.1 Bacillota bacterium
TATATATTTAAAATTTTTTAATTGTTCACCTATTTTACTATACATTAATTTATATTTCAATTTATAGTTTAATTAAAATAAAAAAGTCCGGTATAAACTTACACCGGACTTTAAAGATTTATCCAAATCTTGATGTCAATCATTAAAACTGATCATTTTATTATCTAAATTTCCCACTAGAGGTTTTAAATAATCAATATATTCTTTTGTAATTCCGTATCCATCTTTGGATATATAATCTCTTTTTAATAGCTTTTCTTCTATCATTCCCTTAGTCAGTGGAATCATTTTATATTCCACTTCATAAGGCTTGTCAGATACTCTTTGGATTGAAACCATAGATGAAGTATAGCCGTTAGTAATTCCTTCCACTGCTTTCATTCCCACGTTATAGGCTTCTTTCATATCAATTTCAGATCTGATGTCAATTGAAGCTCTACTCAGTAGACCTGGTTTTTCGTTTCTAGCTTTGATTCCCAATTTTGAAATAACCAAACTTGCCAAGTGAGATCCTACATCCCCGTAATATACGGCTCTGTCTGATTTAAATATGGGTTTTGTAATGAGCTCTCCGCTTTCCAGTTTTAATCCTTCGCTGGCAACGACTACAATCCCCGATTTGCGTTTTTGTAAACTAGAAATTTTGTCTAAAAATTCCTCTTCCACAAAGGGAGCTTCTGGCAGTAAAATTAAATCCGGTCCAAATCCTTCTTGCTCTCCTGCCAATGCAGATGCTGCCGTTACCCAACCGGAGTTTCTTCCCATGCTTTCAACGATTACTACGTGTATTGGAAGTCCTTTAACGTCTGCTACAATCTCTTTTGTAGTTTTCGCCATATATTTCGCAGCACTTGGAAACCCAGGGCTGTGGTCCGTCTTTCCTAAGTCGTTATCCATTGTCTTTGGAATTCCAACTACCCTAATTCCTGTATTGGCGACAAATTCACTTAATCTGGCTGTCGTATCCATAGTTCCATTTCCGCCATTTAAAAGACAGTAGGAAATCTCATTTTTTATTAAAATTTCTTTTGCTCTCTCATAATCTTCGTTAGATAAAGGATCTCTCGACGTTCCAATTACAGATCCTGGAGTGTCGATGATTAATTGTATCTCTTCTTCTGAGGTATTTGTCAAATCGATAAACTCTTCTCTGAGGACGCCCCCCATTCCGTTTTTTGCAGCTAAAATTTTTCCAACTTTAGGATTTTCTTGGGCCCCCTTAATAACGCCCGCTAAGGAGCAATTAATAACTGCTGTTGGTCCTCCACCGTGGACTATTAATAAATTATTACCCATAATCAATTACCCCTCAAATTATTATTCATTGCTTCTTTATAAGCTTCCACACCTGATTGACCAAAGGGAGAAACCCCTCCTAAATAACTGGATACAATCACACTGGCTAAAAAGAAGGTAAATAAATTTCCAAAACTCTCTTCAGAAAACTCTTCCAACACTATGTCAAAGACAGGAGTTCCCCCATCTTTATGGGCTTTAATCGTAGCCTCTTCCATCGCCTTATTTATCTGAGAAAAAGTTTTTCCATTTAAATAGTCAAAGTCGTCAAATATTTTAGATTCTAAAACTTCCACATCGTCGTAGTTTTTAACTCTCAAAAAGGTCTCCATAAAAATTGGATTTCCCACTTGAATAAACTGTCCCATGGAATGCAAATCTTCTGAAAAACACATGGAATCTGGATAAATTCCCGTATTATCCACTCCTTCACTTTCACCAAAAAGTTGAACCCACCACTTGTTGAAATATGTTAAGTCCAAATCCATTGAAGATAGGATTTCTATCAACTTTCCTTTTCTAAAATTGTCCTGTCTATAAGATACGTATTCCAAAACCTTTTCTATATTGGAATCCTCTTTTAAGAAAGCATCTCTTGCATTTAGATATTGTCTGATATTTCCCCCTGCAACTGCAATTGGAAATAGGTGTACATTTGTAAATGCAGAAAATCTTCCTCCCACCTCTTTATCAAATTCAAAAAAAGTGTAATTATTTTCAATAGCGATTTCGTGAAGTAAAGAGTCTTTTGTTCCTGTAACAAAAATCCTTTTGTAACTTCCTTCTCCATATTTTTCTTTTAATTTTTCTCTAAGCATCCTAAAGTGAAGACCAGGCTCTAGGGTTTTAAAATTTTGAGCTATGACGTTAATGGAAACTTCCCTTTCATCTATTAACTTCAAAAGTCTTTCCATTTGTCTTGGAGAAAGTCCATTGCCAGCATATTCCACATCTACTTTATTTAAATTTAATCCTTCAATCACAGCTCTTGAAGCCCCGTTAGAACCTCCAACTCCTATTATAATAAATAAATCTGAGTGCTCTTGGACTTCTTTAGCCTTTTTTTCTATAAATTCTATTTGGGATTGGGGAAAGTCTTTATATAAAAAGTTTAAGCTTTTAGTTTTTTCCCTTTGAAAAATTTCCTTAGCTTCATTTTTTAATTCTAAATTTTCTTCACAATAATTTTCGATACTAATCAAAATGTATCACTCCTATAAACTACATTTCCATCTACAACTGTCATAACTACTTTAAAATTTTTATCCATAATAGTAAAGTCCGCCTTTTTTCCTGGACTTATAGTTCCTAAATTCGAAAATCCTAAAAGTTCGGCAGGATTTTTGTTAAAGAGTTTTTGAGTATTTAACAATTCTGATGAAGTAAATTCCATAAAGTTTCTAAAGGCTTTATCCAAGGTCAAAGTACTTCCCGCCCTGACGTCTCCGTATTTTAATCTGGCGTCTCCATCTTTTACTATTACTTCATTAACTCCCAACATATAATCTCCATCTGGAAGTCCAGCTGCCATAATGCAGTCCGTAACGGCTACAATTTCGTCATGTCCTTTGTTTTTTAAAATAAATTCCACAGTACTTGGA
>JAEZYW010000134.1 GCA_023418835.1 Bacillota bacterium
TTTTCTCAAATTAAAAACCAACTAAACTTTTCCAGTTTCTATGAGGCTGCTAGATGGTTAGTAGGAGAAAATGGAATTGCAAAAGTAGAGGTCCAAAGGGAAGATGCTAGATTTGGAAAGATTAGGCTTAATGTTCTAAATCGAGCTGATATTGCAGGTGGAAGTTCCGTCTACGAAATAATAAACCAGTTTAGATCTCCAGTGGATTACGAAACTGGACAGAAGACTAGATTTGATGTTTCCTTATTAATAAATGGTATTCCTTTAATCCATATTGAGTTAAAAAGTAGAAGAACGTCTTTTATGGACGGATTCCATCAGATTAAAAGATATCTTGCAGAAGGAAGGTTTACTGGAATATTTTCTGCTATCCAGATGTTTGTTATTACTAACGGAACGGATACTAGATATATAGCAGCGGCTTCAGATACAAAACTAAATGCTACGTTTTTAAGTAGATGGGTAGATGAGAACAACAATCCAATTGACAATTATATAGATTTTGCTAAAGAAGTTTTGTCGATTCCAGAAGCCCACCAAATGGTTACCCAATATACAGTATTGGATAATAATAGTAAGGCTTTAATACTTTTAAGACCTTATCAAATCCACGCTATTAACGCTATAAGGGATGCGATGAGGGAAAGAAAGTCCGGTTATGTCTGGCATACGACTGGTTCAGGAAAGACTCTTACTTCTTACAAGGTTGCGAAAAATCTTTTGACAATTCCAAGTTTAGATAAGACAATTTTTATTGTAGACAGAATAGATTTAGACCAACAGACTACTTCTAGTTTTACTTCATATGCTGAGTCTGACACAGTTATTATAGATGAGACAGACAGCGTAAAAGATTTAATAGAAAAGCTATTGTCTGATGATAGAACGGTTACGGTAACTACTATTCAAAAATTAAATTATGTTATGAAGCGGGCAGAGGAAAAAGCTGAGGATAGAAGATTTAAAAAACTTATAGATTTGAATTTAGCTTTTGTTGTAGACGAGTGCCATAGGGCAATTTCTGCAGAGAAACACGCAGAAATAAATAAATTTTTCCCCAATTCCCTTTGGTACGGTTTTACGGGAACTCCAATATTTGCAGAAAATGCAAAGGAAAGTCCAGGAGATCTGCCAAGAACAACTGAAGAACAATATGGGAAAAGGCTCCATGAGTACACAGTAAAAGAAGCGATTCACGATAAGGCAGTTTTAGGATTCCAGATAGAATATCTTTCAACCCTTTCTAAAGATGCTATAGATGATATTGTAGTAATGCAAAATCCTAAGGCAGATATCTATCGAATGGAAGAGATAGATAAGGAATCTAAAATCCACTCTAGTTATTATGAAGATGACGAGCATATGCTAAGAGTTATCGACACAATAATAAACAAATCTAGGGGGAAGTTTGGTTTAAATAAGGGATCGGGGAAATCTTATTCCGCTATTTTGACGACTTCTTCAATTCCAAAGGCTCAAAGATATTATGAGCTTTTTAGAGAAGTAATTGAGGGGAAAAGAGATGTAAAGGTTAGCGAAAAAACTAAGTCTTTATCTTATGATTTTCCAAAAGTTGCCATAACTTATTCAATTCCTGAAAATAAAGAACTTTCTTTGGATATGAGGGATAAAATGGCAGAGTGCATTAAAGATTATAATCAAATGTTCGGCACAAATTACGATTTGGGAACTATTAAAGCCTACAACTTAAACTTAAATGAAAGAATTGCTAGGAAAAAGGATTTATATCTTCGTAGGTCTGAGCAGTTAGATATCGTTATAGTAGTAGATAGATTATTAACTGGATTCGATGCTCCTTGTTTAAGTCTTTTGTTTATAGATAGATCTCCTATGACGCCCCATGGTTTGATACAGGCTTTTTCTAGAACTAATAGATTATTCGATAAGGACAAACGATATGGACAGATTGTTACGTTCCAAACTCCATATCAGTACGAGCAGGCTGTAATAGAGGCTTTGGTACTTTATTCTAACGGTGGGGAGAACTTTGTCCAAGCTCCAAGTTGGCAAGAAACTTTTGAAAGTTTTAAGGAAGCGATAAAGAATCTAAAGGATATTGCGCCGACACCAGAGTCTACTAATGAGCTTACTTCTAATGAGGAAAAGTTGAAGTTCTTAAAATCTTTCCAAGAATTTGATAAGAATTTTTCATCTATACAGGTTTATAGTGAGTTTGATTTAGATGAATTAGAGGCAGAATACGGTATTGCTATGGATGAAATCGAAGAATACCATGGTAAATACGAAAATATTAAAAAAGAAGTCGTAGAAACAGAAGACCCAATAGAAGCAATAGAGATTATAGATATAGAGTACGAGATTAGTTCCTTAAAGACTCAAGAGATTGACTATGATTATATCGTTATGTTAATTCAGACTTATGTACCACAAAAAGAAGAGTCTAAAGAAGAAGCAATGATTAGAAGAAAAGAAAAAGATATTGCTGGAGTCTATAAATATATTGAAGATTTGGCTAAGACTAATCCAAAGGTAGCTGTTATTTTAGAAGAAGTTTTTGAAGATGTTTTAGCTAATCCAGATAAATATGAAGATAAACAAATTTCTAATGTAATACAAGAGAGGCAAGACTTCGAAAGAAAAGCTAAAATTGATGAATTTTCTAAAAAGTGGCAATTAAATCCAAAGGATTTAGAATTTGTAGCGGAACATTATAATCCTTCTAAAGAATCTGTCCAAAGAGGAGAAAAAGAATTAATAAATAACGGAGACTTGGATAAATATAACGAAATCAACGATGAGAGAATGAATAAAATAAAGTACAATCGAAGTATCAGAAAAGAATACAAAAAGTTTGTGGAAGAAGAGATTTTACCTTATAGAATAAGATAGGAAGCTATTAGGGAAGAATTATCATGGGTAAAATTTCAAAGAGACTTTATCAGATTTCTATAGAAAAGTAACTAAGAAAATTGCAATAAATTTCAGAAAATTTGGGTTATGGGAGTAGAGCGTGTGTTTTATTTGTGATCGAATTCAAATGATAAAAGACGGAACAAATCCATATTTTGTTAAGGAATTAGAAACTGGTTATGTTGTAATTGGAGATCACCAACATTTTAAGGGATATACAATTTTTTTGTGTAAACAACATAAAACAGAATTATATGAATTAGAATATAGTTTTAAAATTAAGTTTTTGGAAGAGATGTCATTAGTAGGTGAGGCCGTTTCAAAGGCGTTTAAATGTGAAAAGATGAACTATGAATTACTTGGTAATGGTGATTCTCATCTACACTGGCATTTATTTCCTAGAGTCTCCGGAGATATTGAGGAGTATGGCAATAAAGGCAAAGGCCCTGTTTGGTGGTATCCTATGGATAAAATGTATGATGACGCTAATCGCCCATCAGCATTAGAACTTGAAACAATGAAAGAAAAATTACTGTATGAGTTAAAACGATTACTAAAAACTAAAGGAGTCTCTTAAACTCAAGGATTAAAAACTTTAAAGGGGAATAAATTATGAAAATGAATTTTAGCAAACAAATTACAATAGGCCTTGTTATTGCTCTACTGGGAATAATAATTAGTTCTATAACGGAAAATCGATTTTTTACTAATATAGATTTGCAATTTATGGTTTACTTTTTCTTATTAATCCAGTTGCTCCTGAGTACGCTAAAGGTTATACCCATATTGAAAAGTATATAAGGATTGTAGGAGCTGTTATATTTATATTAGGTGCAATTACCCACTTCAATACGTAATTTAAATTTTAAGTTAAAAAGAAATAAATCAAATTAACCGATAGAAATAAAATTCTATCGGTTTTTTATATATGTAAAGTCCGTGTAAAATCTGGCAAATGATAACTATTATTATTTAAAAAGGGTAATTAAAAATTAAAGGTAATAATATTTTAATAATAATTTAGATAATGCATAGTAATGAGGTCTGTAATTTACAATTAAAGAATTTCAAGGAGCAAAAATGAAAAGAAAATTTTTAATAGGAATAATCATTGGAATAATGGTTTTTATGACTTCTTGTCAATTTATAGAACAAGCGGTGGAAGAAACATTTGCTACCCAGCCGCAAAAACTAAATGCAGAAGAAGAAATGAAGGACAAAAATTTTTTAGAAAAATTAAAAGATGTGTTCTTAGACGAAAGCAACGAACGAGTATTTGTCTTAGATATTATTAGCGATGCAGAAGATAAGATGGGATTTGAATTTTCTATCGAATTAGAAGCTTATTTTAATAAATATATCATCGAAAATAATATAGAAAGATATTTGTCGAAAGAAGAAATTATTGAGGTGGCTAAAGAATTTGATGAAATCAATCTTCTTTTAAACAATGAAAAGCTTAAAGAGGTTATGGAAGAGCTAATAGAACAATTAGGAACGAGAGATTTTTACATTTATAAGGCTAGACTTCGAGTTCACAATAGGAGTTTATATATTTATGTTGTGGATCCAGAAAATCATAAGCATGTAGATTTATATTATTACAATTTAGGAAATGAAACTTGGCATATACAGCCAGAAAAACTAAGCGGTGATGTTGAACCCGTTGAG
>JAEZYW010000173.1 GCA_023418835.1 Bacillota bacterium
ATTAAATTTGAAGTAGTTATCACTGCCATAGCTTGGGCGTATAAGCTTATAGGTTTTTTCATCAGCAACATTCCGGATCTTTCGGATTTATTTGTATTTGTCCAAAACCATCCTAATATCAAAAATACAACTCCAACTGCAAAGAAGGCAATAACCTTTATTAACTTTGTAGGTTGGTAAAGAAAATCCATAACTGCTCCAGGGGTTAAAATCACCTGAATATAATCTGGCAATTGATTGATCCACTTTATCAATCTGAACACCCAATAATCATTAGGCAAATCCCCTAATGCAACATATGATAGACCCAATAAATTGTATATCCAAAGCTGTATCCCAGCAAATCCTATAATGAGCATTCCTATATGTCCCAATATATTCCCAGAGACAGTTCCTAAACTCATCACTATAAAAAAGAATCCCAATACTATAAGGATGCATATAAGACCTTTACTCCATAGTTCGTTGATCCCAACAACATCTGAGTAAAAAGATCCTTTCCACAATCCATATTTCAAAGCCGCGGAAATTAAATAAGTTATGGTGATGATTGTTCCTCCGAATAATAACTTTGAAAAATACGTCTTTGTATTTGACCAAGGTAGCATTCTAGTAAATTCATAATATGGGGTTAGATGTTCTAAGCTAGTTAGTAAAAATCCAACAATGAATATAGTTAGAAACATTCCAAATCCAGGAACAAACACTTTTTGTGTAATATCAATTTTATGGAATCCATTTGCCCTGTAGACCATGTCAAAAAAAGAGGATTCAAAATAGTAAAGTTGATCTTCTACAAATCCACCTAAATCATATGTGACGTCTTCCTTGTAAGCCCAATCAGTGTCGTGTAAGCGTTCAGTATCTTTTATAGATTCATATCCCACTTTTTCAGACAGGGCTTTAAACTTACTTTCGTATTCAGAAATAAAATTTTTAGGCAACCCATTTGCGTATTGTATTTTTAAATTGTCAGTTCCCCTTTTAACATCCCTATAGAATCTATCTTGGAAAGCATTTTCGTTTAAGTTTTCTTTGGAGTCTAATAACTCTTCTAATACATCCATGGATACTATTTTATCCAAAACGTTGTATTCAAAACTTTTTATATCTCCGTTTACGATAATACCTTGGGATAAAAGAAAAAGGGCTAAAACCATAATTATCCATATTCTGTTTCTCTTCCAGAGTATTTCTGACAGTTGTTTATATTCTTTCATTATTGTCCCCTCCTTGCTCCCAGTAGAATAAGTCTTCTAAATGAACGGGAAGTTTATCGTATTGAACTATTTCCTCACTATTCATTAACTGTTCCCATTCTTGAGTTTCTTTTAATAATATAGTGTATACTCTACCAATTTGTTGCCTAATAATCGCAACCTCTTTTAATTTTTTTGGAAGTTCATTTTTAGCAACCACTTGTAATTTAACAATCTGAGTTTGTTCGTCATTAGACACCTCTTCAACTTTTCCATCTAAAGATAAATATATTACCCTATCTGAAATTCCTTGAAGTTCTTGAAGTTGGTGGGAGCTAAGCAAAAAAGATTTTCCTTGGCTTGCCGCCTCGATAATGTAACCGATAATCTTTTCTTTGTTTAACACATCCATACCGTCTAGTATTTCGTCTAAGAATAAAAACTTTGCATTAGTTCCTAGAACGATTAAAAGTCCTAAAAGAGCTTTGTTTCCCTTGGAAAAGGTTCTAATATTTTCTTTTAAATTAAGCCCCAGTTTTTCTGCTTCTCTTTCTACAAAATCTTTATCGAATTCTGGATAGACGATTTTGTAATACTCCATGGCTTGCATTCCTGAATTATAAGAGAAGAAATCAAATCTGTCGGGAAGATATGCGTAATTTATTTTAGATTCAGGATTAGAAGATAATGATTTTTCGTCTATAAATACCCTTCCCTCTTGTGGAGTAAGGATCTGACTTAAAATTTTTAAAATTGTAGTTTTTCCAGAACCATTTCTTCCTACTAAGGATGTGATTTCACCTGTATTCAATTCAAAACTGATATCATCAATGACGAGTTTTTTATCATATGCCATTGTGAGATTTTCTGCTTTTAATTTCATTTTCTCCCCTCCTCTACCGTCTCTCTGTAAATTTTAATAATTTCATCTTCCGTATATTCGTAAAATATACATTCTCTAAATACACTTTTTAATTTTTCATTCATTTTTTCTTTTTCCCATTTTATCTTCCTGGAGTCCAGAAAAATAAATGTCCCTCTTCCTGCAACGGTCTTAATTATACCCAATTCTTCAAGTTCTCGATAAGCCCGAGTTACTGTAGATTGGTTTACCAAAAGAGTTTTTGCCATTTCTCTTATGGATGGCATTTGGTCCCCCTCTTTCAAAAATCCAGATACAATTGCATCTTTAGTCTGAACTACAATTTGAAGATATATGGGATCGTCGCTGGATAAATCAAGTTTGAACAAAACAATCCCTCCTTATCATTATCTATCTATGCACAATTTTTTATTTCAACTGTTTGGTTCGTTCCCATACAGTTCGTTCACTTAGATACTAACAAAATTAATTTTGTTTGTCAACAAATAAAATTAAAATAAATTTCCACAAAAAAAGTCGCAATTAAGCGACTAAAAATTATTATAAAATATATATAATCAAAATATCTATTTCATAGTTCTAATGGAGTTTAAAACTGCCAATACCAAAACCCCAACGTCTCCAAAAATAGCCATCCACATTGTTGCAATTCCAAAAATTCCCAAAATCATAATCCCAAATTTAACTCCTAATGCTAAGATTACATTTTGTTTTGAAATTTTAACTGTCTTTTTAGCAATTTCTATTGCAAGGGGAATCTTGGAGATCTTATCGT
>JAEZYW010000104.1 GCA_023418835.1 Bacillota bacterium
TGCTGGAATCAAAAAGATAACTTGACGAGTTAGGGTTAAGATTATCGCTATCCTTGGTCTTCCTATAATTTGGAAAAAGTTAGACGCAAGCATTTGAAAACCGATCAGGGGCAAAAGCCAAAACCAACTTACAATAGCGTAGCTTCCAAATTCTATAAGTTCCGGTTCTTGATTGAACATTAAAACAATTTGTTCTGGGAAGAACCTGGTTAAAATCCAACCAATTATACAAACTGCCGTTGCCCAAATTATTCCCAGTCTTTCTACTTCAACGACTCTTAAATATCTTCTAGCTCCAAAATTAAAACTAGAGATCGGCTTAACTCCTTGGCTTATTCCGATTATAGGCATTAAAATCATAGTCTGAATAGTGTTGACAATTCCCATTCCAGAAACGGCAATATCTCCGCCATAGAATATTAAATTTCGATTTAATGTAAAATTCAAAATACTGTTACTCATGGACATTAAAAAGTTGGGCATCCCAAAGGAAATAATTTTTCCTAGGATTGGAAAATCCAGCTTTAAATCTTTAAATCGAATTGGATTTGAAGCTTTATCGCTTAAAAAATAGGACATTATCCATGCGATAGAAAATCCTTGACCAATCACAGTTGCGATGGCAGCTCCAGCCATTCCCCATTTAAAAATGTAAATAAAGACATAGTCCAAAATTATATTGATAATTCCTGCGATTATCATGCTAACCATTGCCAGACGAGGTTGTCCTTCTGCCCTTAAAAAATTGTTCATTGCCATTCCCATAGCCGCAAAAGTGGTACCAAAAAAGATTATTCTCATATAATCAATTGCCAAAGGCAAGGTTACCTCACTTGCTCCAAACATAATAGCCAAGGGATGTAAAAACAAAAGTCCAATTGTGGTTATAAGAATTCCCAGGATTAATACTGCAAAAAATGCGTTATTTAAAACGAATTTTGCCCCTTCGTCATCTCCTTCTCCAAGTTTAATGGAATAAAGAGTAGATCCTCCCACACCAAAAAGCAGACCAATTGCATTGGCAGTTAGCATCATGGGAAAGACTATTGTTATTGCAGCAAGACCGTTGTGTCCAATGTCTGGTGCGTTTCCAATAAATAGTCTATCCACTATATTATATAAAGAGTTAGTCATCATACCTATTATGGAAGGTACAGAATAACTGATTAATAATTTTGTCACATCTTCATAACCAAGGGGATTTTTCTTGTTCATTTTTCTCCTCTTAAAATACATTCTATTTAATAGTTTAACAACTCTTCTACAAAGTGTCAATCTGGGTGAAGCTATATGGAAAGGAAATGAAAGTAGAAACTAGTTAAATAAGTTAATAGAAATTGTGGTATAATAGCATTTATGAATCTAAATTTCGCAAATATTAAAAAAAATGAAATACTAAAAAATCTTCAATATCGAGGAAGTGAAATTCCAGAAGATATTGATTATTTAATATTAAAATCTATTGAAGATTTAGAAAAACACACCAAGGCAAAACACAAATATTTGGAATTAAAAAAGCAGGATGAAAAATTAAAAGATATTTTAATTGGGAAAGATATTAACAATTTGCTTTTGACTTCTGAAAATTTGATTTTAATGGCAGTGACTTTGGGAAGAGAAATTGAGATTTTAATTAGAAAATATAGTTTCTCTGACTTGACCCGATCTGTTATTTTAGATGCAACTGCAAGTGCAGGAGTAGAGGCTTTGGCAAATGATATAAATAAAAACTTGGAAGAAAAATATAAACCGATGTTTTTAACAGATAGATTTTCTCCAGGTTATGGAGATTTTCCCATTGAAGTGCAAAAAGATTTTTTGAATTTATTAAATGCAAACAGGGATCTAGGTATTACCACCACAAGCAGTGGAATAATGATACCTAGAAAATCAATTACAGCGATAATTGGAATTTCCAATGAAAAGCAAAAACATCGAAAATTGGGATGCGAAAGTTGTAAATTGTTTTTGGAATGTGAGTATATTAGAAGGGGTGAAACTTGTGGATATGAAAAATAGAGTTTTTATTTTAGACGGTGGAATGGGAACCATGTTACAAAAAGCTGGAATGAAAGTTGGGCAAATTCCAGAGCTTTTAAATTTAGAAAATCCCAATATGGTTATTGACGTTCACAAAAAATACATTGAAGTAGGTTCAGAGGTCATTTATACTTGCACATTTGGAGCTAATAGGAAAAAATTAGGTTCTAATAAGGTCGGGGAAGTAGTTGAAAAGGCAATAGAAAACGCAAAAATCGCACGTGGAGAAAAAGATGTAAAGATCGCCTTAGATATCGGTTCCATCGGGGAGATGTTAGAACCAATGGGAACTTTAAAATTTGAAGAAGCTTACGATATATTTAAAGAAATTATTGTGGCAGGAAAAGAAGCGGATTTAATCGTAATCGAAACTATGACAGATCTTTACGAGGTTAGAAGTGCAGTTTTGGCGGCTAAAGAAAATAGCGATTTGCCTATATTTGTAACCATGAGCTTTGAAGAAGACGGGCGAACCTTTGCTGGAGTTTCCCTTGAAACTTTTGTAAATTCTATTGGGGGACTTGGTATAGACGCAATTGGAATAAATTGCTCTCTCGGTCCCATTCAGATGTATGATATGGTGAGTAAACTTACAAAAATCACAGACTTAGATATTGTTATAAAGCCAAATGCAGGACTTCCAAGAATGGACGGAAGTTACGATTTAGAGGCTTTGGATTTTGCAAAGGGTATGGAAAAAATTTACGCCCTTGGAGTTAAATATTTAGGGGGCTGCTGCGGTACAGACGAGAAATATATAGAAGAACTTTCCAAATTAATAAAAAATAAGCCCATAGTAAAAAGAAGTATTAGAAAAATTACTGGACCTTCTTCATCGACAAAATTCCTTGGAGAAAAAGGAGTGAAGGTTGTGGGAGAAAGACTTAATCCAACGGGTAAAAAGAGATTTCAACAAGCCTTATTTGACGAAGACATCTCTTATTTTATCAGCCAAGCAATTGAACAAGTAGATGCTGGAGCGGAGATTCTGGATTTAAACGTGGGATTTCCTGGTGTAGACGAAAAAGATATGCAGGTGAAAATTGTAAAAGGCATCCAATCAGTTTTAGATACTCCAATCCAAATTGACAGTACAAAAACAGATGCCATTGAAGCTGCCCTTAGGGTCTATAATGGAAAGGCAATTGTAAATTCGGTAAATGGGGAAGAGGAAAAATTAGAAGAGATTCTTCCAATAGTAAAAAAATACAATGCCCAAGTCATCGGTCTTACCTTAGATGAAAAGGGTATACCGGAAACGGCGGAGAAACGCGTTGAAATTGCAAAGAAAATTGTCAAAAAGGCAGAAGAATTTGGAATTGATAAAGAAGATATCTATATAGACTGTCTAGCTCTAACAGTTTCGTCTCAGCCTGAAAGCGCCATGGAAACTTTAAAAGCAATTTCTATGGTAAAAAATGAACTGGGAGTAAAGACTGCTTTAGGAGTTTCCAATATTAGTTTTGGCCTTCCAAATCGAGAGCTAATTAATCAAAGCTTCTTTACAATGGCTATGTATGCAGGTTTAGATTTAGCAATAATAAATCCAAATTCCCAAGGAATGATGGACGTTTTAAGGGGATTTAAAGTTTTAAATAACGTAGAAGGATCTACTGAAGAATATATAGAAATTTACGGTAATATTTTAGAAGAAAAGGTCCAAACTAAAAGTGAGAACTATGATATAAAAACTGCAATTTCTAAGGGAATGGACAAAGTGGTAAAAGAAAAAGTTCAACTACTTTTAAAGAACATGGACGAGTTGGAGATAGTCAATAAAGAGCTAATTCCCGCTTTAGACAAAGTCGGGGAAGAATATGAATCTGGGAAAATATTTTTGCCCCAGCTAATTAAGTCGGCAAACTCTGCCCAAGCAGGATTTGAAGTAATAAAAAACTCGATTTCCAAAAAAGGAAGAGACTCCATTTCTAAGGGGGACATTATAGTCGCCACTGTAAAGGGAGATGTTCACGACATTGGGAAAAACATCGCAAAAGTTATATTGGAAAACTACGGATACAATGTCATCGATCTTGGAAAAGATGTAGAAATTGAAGAAATAGTAAAAACGGCAAAAAAGAAAAATATAAAGTTAGTAGGCTTAAGTGCATTAATGACAACCACATTAGACAATATGAAAGAGACTATTGTACAGTTGAAAAAAGAGGTTCCAGAAGTGAAGATAATGGTAGGCGGAGCGGTTTTAACTGAAGATTACAGTAAAAAAATTGATGCAGACTATTATTTAAAGGACGCAAAGGTTAATGTGGAGATAGCAAAAGAGATTTTTGGAGGAAAAAATGAAAACTAAAGGTAAATTTAAATTTCCTTTATTATTTGATGGGGGAATGGGAACTTATTACCCTAGTAAATCTAAAAAACCTTTGCCGGAATGTGAGATGGCAAATCTCTTTGATGCCCAATCGATTTTAGAAATTCATAGGGAATACGTCAAAGCTGGAGCGCAGGCAATAAAGACCAATACGTTCCAAGCAAATAAAAGGGCTTTAACGGCGGAATTTGACGTTATCGAAAGGGTAATTCGAGCTGGAATTCACCTTGCAAGGGAAGCTGTAAAGGGAACGGATGCTATTGTTTTTGGAAATATTGGGCAAATTGGAGCAGATGACCTGACGGATTTTGAAGAATATAGAGAAATTGTGGATGTATTTTTAGACGAAGGGATAACAGATTTTTTAATTGAAACTTTTTCTTCCCTAGACTCTTTGCCCCAAATTTCAAAATATATAAAAGAAAAATGTCCTGAAGCTTTTATCATCACTTCTTTTTCAATTAGTTCCGATGGACAAACTAGATATGGAGAAATTGGAGAAAATCTTTTAAAGGAAGCTGCAAGCTTTGATTCAATAGATGCTGTAGGCTTTAATTGCGTTTCTGGTCCCCTTCATTTAAGGGAATATTTAGAAAAAATTGATTTACCAGAAAAATTAATTTCTGTTATGCCAAATGCTGGGTACCCCACTGTAATAAAGGGAAGAACTTTTTATAGTAACGATAAGGAATACTTTGCAAATTCAGCCTTGAGACTATTAGACAATGAGGTTTCGATTATAGGGGGTTGTTGCGGGACGACTCCAGAATTTATTAAGGCAATTTCAGAAAAACTAAAGGATTACAAAATGCCAAGGGAGGCGAGGAAAAAATCCAAAGAGCAAAGATTGGAAAATCCTTATGCAGAAAATCTCTTTAGAAATAAACTCGAAAATGGCAAAAAGCCAATTGCAGTTGAATACGACCCTCCCCAAGATTTAAACATGAATAAATATATCGAAAATGTTAAAAAATTGGATAAAGCAGGTGCAGACGCTATAACTATTGCAGACTGTCCCGTGGCTAGAGTGAGAGTCGATGCGAGTTTTACCGCTTACAAGATAAAAAACGAGGTTGGAATCGATCCAATCGTCCATATGACTTGTAGAGATAGAAACATAAATGCAACGAAGGCTTTACTACTAGGGCTTAATATTGAAAATATTTTAAATGTCATTTTAATCACTGGAGATCCAATTCCCACAGCAGAAAGGGACGAGGTTAAAAGTGTATTTCAGTTTAATTCCGCCAAACTTGCGGGATTTGTCGAAGATATGAACGAAAATGTCTTTACAAATAAGATAAATATTGGGGGAGCCCTCAATGTTAATGCGAGAAATTTCGATTTAGAATTGGAAAGAGCAAAGAAAAAAGAAGAAGCGGGAGTTAATGTTTTCTACACCCAACCAGTAATTTCCCATGAGGCAATGGAGAATATAAAAAAAGCCAGAGAAGTCCTAAAAGGGTATATTATGGGGGGATTGATGCCTGTGGTTTCTTATAGAAATGCAGTATTTATGAATGCAGAAATCTCAGGAATAAACGTTGAAGAAGAGATTATCCAAAGATATAAAGATGTGGACAAAGAAACTGCTGATAAGATTGCAGTTGAAATAGCTTCTTACTTTGGTGAGAAAATAAAAGACTATGTAGATGGGTATTATATAATTACACCATTTAACAGAGTAGACTTGGTAGAAAGTGTAATTAAGAAGTTAAAATAAAATGGCTAGTATTCTAGTCGTTTTTTAATGAATTAGTTAGGGGGAAAATTGTGGAACATGAAAACAAATTGGGAACCATGGATATTAAAAAACTGTTTTTATCCAGGGCATTCCCAGCAATTATAGGACAATTAGTTTCTTTACTTTACAATATAGTAGATAGAATTTATATCGGACACATTCCCGAAATTGGGGGCAAGGCTTTGGCGGGAATAGGAATTACAATACCTATAATTATAATAATATCTGCTTTTGCTTATTTAATCGGAGCAGGGGGAGCTCCCTTAGCTTCCATTAGCATGGGAGAAGGAAACAAAAATCACAGCGAGAGAATTATGGGAAATGCCTTTTTCTCATTAATAATAATATCTTTTTTAATCACAGGATTTGTTTTAGTATTTATGGATGAGATTCTCTTTGCCTTTGGCGCCAGTGAGGTAACCTACGTTTATGCAAAAGAATATTTAACCCTATATACTGTTGGTACAATTTTTGTGATGATAACATTGGGAATGAACTCCTTTATAACTGCCCAAGGATTTGCAAAAACAGCCATGTTAACAGTTTCTATAGGGGCGATTATAAACATTATTTTAGATCCAATTTTTATTTTTGGACTAAAGATGAATGTAAGAGGAGCTGCTATGGCGACTATAATTTCCCAAGGAATTTCTGCACTTTGGGTAATGAAATTTATTTTGGAAAAGAGACCATACTTAAATTAAAAAAGAAAAACTTTAAAATCGATAAAGGAATAATGTCAAAAACCATACAGTTGGGGATGTCTCCTTTTGTAATGAACGTTACTGAATCTTTTATTATGATCGCCTTTAACACCAGCTTATTGAAATATGTCGGAGACTCAGCAGTGGGAGCTATGACGATTTTATCTTCTTGCATGATGATAGTGTTTTTACCTTTATCAGGACTTACTCAAGGGTCCCAACCGATTATGAGTTATAATTTTGGAGCGAGAAATCGAGTAAGAGTTGAAGAATCTTTTAAAATACTCATTATATCCTGTTTTGGATATGCAACTACAATGTTTTTATTATTCCAATTTTTTCCAGGAATATTTGCAAGATTTTTCACATCAAATGAGGAAATACTGGCTTTGGCAACTAAAGGGCTGAGAATTTATATGGGTGGAATTTTTGCCATGGGCATTCAAATTGCCTGTCAGCAGACATTTATATCCATGGGAAATGCAAAAACTTCCTTATTTTTGGCAGTTCTTAGAAAAATAATTCTCTTGATTCCCCTAATTTATATTTTGCCCATGTTTTTCCAAGACAAATTTTTTGCAATACTATTGGCAGAGCCAGTTTCAGATATAATTGCAGCTACAACAACTGCAATAACATTTTATTTTGGATTTAAAGAAGGACTAAAGCATTTGAATCCCAGTAGAGTTTAAATAGAAGGTGTCAGTTAAATAGGAAATCTAAATATTAAAGATTTATCTGTATAAGACTTATTTTACATTTTTAATTTCATTAGCGAGAGATTCAATTTTAAATTTTTTCATATTATGTTTTGTTGTTGCAAGCACAATTTGTCTATGATTGTGTTTGCTTTTAAATTGTAAATATTCCACATTTTTTAATTTCGTAATATTGCTTGGTAAAAAAGATACTCCTATGTTGTTTGAGACTAATGAATTTAATATGTCTAGGTTCTCAGATTCGAAGACAACATTGGGTTTAAAAAGATGCTCTTTTAAACATATTTGCTCTGCAAGATTTCTTAATTTAAATCCTTTATTCAAAAGTACAAAATCCGAATTTTTATAATAAGATAAATCGACTAGGCCATTTGAAACTGAAGAGGTCAATATATTATTTTTTGAATTTACAGCAAGAATTATTTCTTCATCATATAATCTTTCATAATGAATTTCATTAGATTTTATTGGCAAAGGTACAATTACCAAATCTATTTCTCCTTTAACTAAGTATTCTTCTAAAATTTTAGACTCCGATTCTAATATGTTTATATATGTATGAGGATATCTTTTGTTTAGTGTTTTAATTACATTTGGCAAAAAATATTTACCATAAAATTGTGAGACGCCAATTGAAATTTTATTTAGGTCCTTATTGGTATAATTTTTCATGCTATTTTCTAAATCATCCATAAGTTTAATAATTTGTTCTGCTTTTTCTATAAATATTTGACCAGCTTCTGTTAAGTCGACAGAATTTTTATTTCTATTGAATAAAACCACTCCTAATTTTTGCTCCAGACGATTTATACTTTGGCTTAAGGCAGGTTGACTTAAAAAGATTGATTCAGCTGCTTTAGAGAAATTCTTATATTTTGCAACCTTAATGACATATAATAAGATATTATAATTCATAGGATCTCCTTATAATTTTTTGTTATATCTCTATTATATTATGATATTTTAAAAATATCAAAAACAATGGTAAATTATTATTGAAATAAATTAATTATTAGGAGGTAAATTTATGCAAATAGCTTATGTGGGTTGTAGAACTACAATCGAAAGAAATGCTAGAGGAAAAGGGTTAAAGGTATTTCACATTGATGAGGATAACGTTTGGAATGAGGTACAATGTATATTTAATTTGGAGAATCCTTCTTATCAGACTATTGACAACAAAAAAGAGTACTTGTATTCGGTTCATGGGGATATATCAAGTTTAACCAGTTATAAGATTGATAATAAAGATGGAACTCTCACTTACTTAAATGAACTAGATATTGGTGGAAAAAATCCAGTTTTTTTGTCAATAGATAGTTCAAACAAGTTTTTGATTGTTGCCACTCTTCAAGGAGGGAGCTTATTTTCTATAGAATTAAAGGAAGATGGTAGATTGGGAGAGGTAGTAGATAAATTAAGGTTTCCTGGGAAGAACGAAGAAGACATATCCTTTGCTCATCAATGTATATGGGATCAAAAAAAGAAGTATTTATTCGTTCCTACTCAAGCTAGAATCGTTGGACATGAAGCTCTTAACGTAATTAGATTTAATTCAGATAATGGAAAATTTGAACTTACTGATACATACAAAGCACGCCAATATTCAGAGCCTAGACATTTAGCTGTACATAAAAATAATAGGTTTTTGTACTTGATAAACGAAAAAGGAAATTATATGACTTATCTTTCTTTTGATGATGTAAATGGAAAAGTAAAAGCTCTTCAAAATTTACCAACGCTTCCAGATACTTATGTAGGTGAGGGACAAGCTAGTGCTTCAGTATTGACGCAAGATAACAAAATATTAATAGGCTCAAATAGAATTCATGAATCTTTGGTGCTGTATAGAGTAGATCAAAAAACAGGTTACATGAAAGAAATTGGATATGAATCTTGTTTCGGGAAAACACCTAGATTTATTACATTTGGAAAAGACGATAATATGTTATATGTGGCCAACGAAGATAGCGATACAATTGTAGAATTTCTATTTGATGAAGATAAGGAAAGATTATTTTTTACAGGCAATGTTGTTGAAACAGAAAGTCCTGTATGTATTACATTTTTATAGGAGGTATAATATGGAAAATTTAGCATTAATATCAATAATCGGTCTATTCATTGCAATATTATTGGGTTTCTTAAGGAATGTTAATGTAGGTATCATTTCTATAGCAATAGCATATTTAATAGCTATAATATTTAAATTACCTGTAGGAGATGTTATAAAAGGATTTAGTTCATCTTTATTCATTACTATGTTAGGGGTTACTTATCTATTTAGTATTGTAAATGCAAATAATACATTGCCAATAGTAGCTAAAATTATAGTTAAACGAGTCGGAACAAAAACTTGGCTTTTACCAATTGTGCTTTGGGTTATTGGATTTATATTGTCCTTTATTGGACCAGGTGCTATCCCTGGACTTGCAATAATGCCTATGATTGCTATTCCAATAGCGTTACAATCAGGTTATAACCCTATAATGCTTTCAGTAATTGCTGTCTCAGGAACAATGGCAGCAAGAATGTCTCCTATCACTCCTGAAGGAGTTTTAGTTCATGAACTTTTAGCAGGTCAAGGAATTATAGGTGCAGAGATATCTGTATTCATCTGCATGGCGTTAGCTGGGTTAGTAAATGGGCTTGCAGCTTTTCTAGTTTATAAGGGTTGGAAAGTTAAAGGTAAAATTTCGACAGAAGCACATTCAATAGAAGAAAAATTAAGTAGAAATCAAATTCTTTCTTTATTTTCTCTTTTTATTTTGGTAATTGGAGCTTTAGGATTTAAATTTAATGTTGGATTATTATCTTTTGTTCTTGGATCTGCTTTAATAGTAATAGGAGTTGCTGAAGAGAAAAAAGTTATATCAGGTGTACCTTGGAATGTATTATTAATGGTGGTAGGTGTGGGGATGCTAATGAAAATACTTTTACAATCAGGAGGGATTGATATATTAGTAAATTTTTTGTCTTCTTTGATGAGAGAAAGAACTGCTGCGCCAATTATGTTAGTTGCTGGCGGAATTATGTCTTTCTTTAGCTCTGGATTAGGAGTAGTATTTCCTACACTAATTCCTACTGTTTCTGGAATAGTTGATAATGTAGGGGGTATGACAAATGCTGTAGAAATTGCCTCAATGGTTGTAATAGGTGGAACAGTAGCTGGTTTTACTCCGATTTCTACTACTGGAGCTTTAATATTAGCTGGTATTTCAGCAAATGAAGATGCTAAAAATAGATATCCTGAAAATAAGATGTTCGCTGAATTATTTGGATGGTCTTTTGTTATGTTACTTATATCGATAATAATTTCATTACTTGGAATCTATAACTTTATAGCATGGAACTTTTAGGAGAGGTTAAAATGGGACTAACTTTAGCGGAAAAATTAATAAAAAATTCTTTAGTCGAAGGAAATATGGACAGGGGCTCTAGGGTTGGAATTAGACCTAACCAATCTTTATCGCATGACTTGAATGTAATAATGACATATTTAGCATTAGAATCAGTTGGAATAAATAAAGTTGATATAGATTTAGCTGTTCAATATATAGATCATAACATGATCCAAGCTGATTATAAGAATGATGATGATCACAGATATATACTAGATACTACTTCTAAATTAGGTATAATAACTGCGAAACCAGGGAGTGGAATTTGTCATCAATTGCATCTAGAACATTGGGGTAAGCCAGGACAATCACTTATAGGTGGAGACTCTCATACTGTAGCAGCGGGCGGCATAGGAATGTTGTCTATAGGAGTTGGAGGATTTGATAATGCTATGGTTTTGGCAGGCATGCCATTTTATTTTACTATGCCTAAAATTGTTAAAGTTGAGCTTTACGGAGAGTTGAAACCATTTGTTACTGCAAAAGATGTAATCTTGGAAGTTTTAAGAAGAGTTGGAGTAAAAGGAGGTGCAGGTAAAATATTTGAATACAGTGGTCCTGGAATTGAAAGTTTAAACGTGGCAGAAAGATCTACAATTACTAATATGGGACAAGAAACAGGAGCAACAACTTCTGTTTTTCCAAGTGACAAAAATACTTTGGCATGGTTGAAAGCTTATGGCAGAGAAGAAGATTATATAGAAATTGCAGCTGACGATGATGCTGTTTATGATGAATACATGGAAATAAATCTTTCTGAATTAGAACCCTTGATAGCATTACCTCATTTGCCAGAAAATGTAGTTCCTGTAAAAAAAGTTGAAGGTATCAAGGTAGATCAGGTTTTGGTAGGAAGTTGTACGAATACAGCTTTAAATGATGTTTTGTCTGTATCTTATATGTTAGAAAATAAGGTAATTAATCATGATGTAGATTTTGGACTCAACCCTTCTACAAAAACAGTAATTAGAGAAGCAATTAGAAGAGGGGCTTATGATACTTTAGTTTCCGCAGGAGTTAGAATATTCGAACCTATCTGCGGAGGATGTAATGGAAATGGATTTGCCCCTAAATCGAATGGAATATCTTTAAGAACTACACCTAGAAATTTTTTAGGAAGGAGCGGAACAAAAACAGCACAAGTATATCTTTGTTCTCCAGAAACAGCAACTGCTTCAGCGATTACGGGGGTTATTACTGATCCAAGAGATTTGGGATTGGAACCTTTCAAATATGATTTACCAGAAAAATTTGTAAAGGATAATAACTTGTTTATAATGCCTTCTAAAAATCCTAAAGAAATCAAAATTAGAAAAGGTCCAAATATAAAATCTATTCCATCAATGGCTCCGATGCCAGACTTAATAGAGGGGGAAGCCCTATTACATTTAGGAGATGATATATCTACTGACCACATTTGCCCTGCAGGTGCAAACTACTTGCCAATAAGATCGAATATTCCAGAGATGTCCAAACACACCTTTAAAATTGTAGATGAAACTTTTCCAAATAGAGCAATAAAAGCTGATGGTGGTTTTATAGTGGCAGGGACTAATTACGGTCAAGGCTCTAGTAGAGAACAAGCTGCAATACTTCCGAGATACTTAGGAATAAAAGCAATTATAGCAAAAAGCTACTCTAGATTACATCTCGCAAATCTTGTTAATTGGGGAATTTTGCCTTTAATATTTGTAAATGAAGAAGATTATAAAGAAATTGAACAAGGAGATGTACTAAGTTTTAAAACAGACGACTTAAAAGAAGGTCAAATCTATTCTTTGATAAATGAGACAAAACATAGAAAAATTTTAGTTAAGACATCTTTAGTTCAGTATGACTTGGACTCTATTAAAATAGGTGGAACTATAAATCGCATGAAAGAGGTTCAAAATGGATAAAGAATTATTTGAGATCCTGAGCAAATACGATACAACTCAGTTAGCCGATGGTGCTAATGAATTTGTATCTCTAGATTCAGAAATAAAACCAATAAATAACAAGATGAAAGTTATAGGTAGTGCCTATACTGTAAAATTGGTTAAAGGTGACAGTTCAATTATTTTTGAGGCTATTGAAAAGTGCAGCTCAGGAGATGTTTTGATAATCGACTCTTCAATGACATATGATACAGCGGTTTGGGGAGACTCTAAAAGTCTGGCTGCTAAACTTAAAGGTTTAGCAGGAGTAGTTATTAATGGCGCTTATAGAGATCGCGCGGGTTGCTTAAGAGAAAACTTCCCTGTATTTGCTAAATATTTAGTTGTCCATGGATCTGGCAGTCAAGGTTTAGGGACTTTAAATGAAAAGATTTCAATTGGCAATATTGAAATTAGGCCTAAAGATATAATTATTGGAGATGAGAATGGGGTAATTGTTTTAAAGCCAGAGAAAATCCAAGAGATTGTTGAACGAGCAGATAAAAAATGGAACTCAGATAAAAAACGTAAAATTTCAATCAGAGAAAAGTATTCCAAATAGTTTTTATAAATCCTAAACATCTTGACTGCAAAATGGGTTTCGTGTTAAATTTAAATGTATAAGATTAATTTCAGAGGAGATGATGGGGATGGATTTTAAGAACTTGAAAAATGTAGATGTAGATGTTTTCAATGCTTTGGAAAATGAGCTTGTAAGACAAAGAGAAGAAATCGAACTAATAGCGTCGGAAAACTTTGTTTCAGAAGCAGTAATGGAAGCAATGGGAACAATCTTCACCAACAAATACGCAGAAGGTTACCCAGGTAAAAGATATTACGCTGGTTGTGAGAATGCAGATATCGTAGAAGATTTGGCTAGAGATAGACTTTGCAAAATCTTTGGAGCAGATCATGCAAATGTTCAGCCCCACTCTGGAGCCAATGCCAATTTGGCGGTTTATACTTCTGTTTTAAATCCAGGTGATACTGTACTTGGAATGAATTTAAGCGAAGGTGGACATCTTACTCACGGAAGTCCCGTTAATGCATCGGGAATTTTATATAACTTCGTTGCCTATGGAGTGGACGAAGAAAATGAAATGATTGATTATGACGAGCTGGAAAAGATAGCAAAAGAAACTAAACCTAAAATGATAGTTGCAGGAGCTTCGGCTTACTCAAGATTTATTGATTTTGAGAGAATTAGTAAAATAGCAAAAGAAGTGGGAGCATATTTTATGGTAGATATGGCTCATATAGCTGGACTTGTTGCAACTGGACATCATCCAAGCCCCGTTCCTTACGCAGATTTTGTAACTACAACTACCCACAAAACTTTGAGAGGACCAAGGGGCGGAGCAATACTTTGTAAAAAAGAATTTGCAAAGGCAATAGACAAAGCTGTTTTCCCAGGTCTACAAGGAGGACCCCTAGTACACGTAATTGCTGCTAAAGCAGTTTCCTTTAAAGAAGCGATGGAGCCTGAGTTTAAAGAATATAGCGAGCAAGTTATAAAAAATGCAAAGGCAATGGGAGAAGTTTTAAGTGAAGGTGGAATTAGGTTAGTTTCTGGAGGAACTGACAATCATCTACTTCTATTGGACGTTAGAAATCTTGGACTTACAGGAAAAGAAGCAGAAGCTATGTTAAAAGAAGTCCACATCACTACAAATAAAAACACAATTCCTAAAGACCCAGAATCTCCATTTGTAACATCAGGTGTTAGAATTGGAACCCCAGCAATTACAACAAGGGGAATGAAGGAAGAAGATGCAAAAGAAGTGGCAAAATTGATGGTGGAAACTCTTACGAAAAAGAGAAGTCCAGAAGAAATCAAAAAAGACGTTTTGGAGCTATTAAAAAAATTCCCTTTATATAAAGGTCTATAAAAAAAGAAATCCCTTGGATTAAATCCAAGGGATAATTTTATATTTCAGTAGAATCGAAAAGCGTCGATCCATCTTTTATTAACAAAATCGTACTTCTGTCGTCTTTAGGATCTACAACGTGAAGTTCAAATCCAGGCTCTACAGTTTCTGCTAAAGTTTCCGAAGTTTTGATAAGGTCGTATTTGAACTCTTCCCAAAAAGTATTAAAATCCTCTTTAATATTATGTTCATCTCTATCAGTTACCATAGTTCTAGTGTCGCCTTTAAAATTGAAATAAAAAGCATTGTCATCTTTTTTATACTCGACATTAGTGTGATCCTTATATTCATTTTGAATATTAGTTAGGTTACTAGCAATAACTTCAGGAATTTCTTCTTGTCCATCAACTTCAGTTCCAAGTTCTGGCTCAGTTGGCTCTTCGTTTAAATTATTGTCATCTGTAATTCCATTTACTATATTAGGCTGGGTTACTTGATTATTTTCAAACTGAGTTTGATTTAAATTTTGATTCGCCTTTTCCTCCTCAGCCTTCTTTTTATTAGAACATCTGGTGAAAATTCCCACGATTATTAATATAATAATAAGTACGGCTACTACTCTTCTAATTAAGTAAATTTGTTTCATATTTTGTTTAGAATTTCTTTTATTTGCCATAAATATTAACCTCCTGATTTCTATAGCTATTATAACACAAGAATTATAAAAGTTGAAAAAGTATTTAGGAGATTGGGTATGTAAAAGTAAATATAATGATGTATGATTATAAAATAATAGTTATTAGTAAAACCACTATTGTTTGTTATTTCATATGTCAAGAAAAAATAAAAATATTTATAACTTATATAGTTTGTGAATTTTTTAAAAAATATAGTATACTATCTACTAAGAAAAAGATTCACAATTATAATTAGTTGGAGGAAAATATTGTTTACAATAATTGATAAAAAGCTTTTAGCTCCTAGTAGATATATGATGAAAATATTGGCGCCGGACATTGGCAGGACTAGTTTGCCTGGGCAGTTTGTCATTTTAATAGTTGATGAGAATGGAGAGAGAATCCCCCTTACAATTTGCGACAAAGATTTAAAAGAGGGGACGATTACCCTTGTATTTGAAGCTATTGGCGTTTCAACTAAAAAATTGTCTAGAAAAAATGTTGGAGAAAGTATTTCAAATTTAGTAGGTCCACTAGGGTTGCCCTCAAAATTCGTTAACGAAGACATTTCCGATCTTAGAAAAAAAGATTTGTTATTAGTTGGAGGCGGATTGGGGGCTGCTACCTTAATTCCTCAGGCTAAATGGCTTAAAGAAAATCAAATTCCCTTCGATGTTTTGTTGGGTTCCAGATCTAAGGAATTTATAGTTTTAGAAGAAGAGTTATCCAATTGGCAGATAATCTTTACATAGTTACTGATGATGGCAGTTATGGTTTTCACGGTCTTACTCCAGAAGGGGTTGAAAAATTAGTGCTAGAAGAGGATCACTTTTATGATCTTTGTGTAATTATCGGCCCTCTTCCCATGATGAAATATACTGCTCTTATGACAAAAAAATTAAACATTCCAAGTGTAGTCTCGATGAATACAATAATGGTCGACGGAACGGGGATGTGTGGAGCTTGTAGGCTGACAGTTGGCGGCGAAACCAAATTTGCTTGTGTAGATGGTCCTGAATTTGATGCCCATTTAATCGATTTTGACGAAACTTTACTTAGACAAAGACAGTACAGGCGTTTAGAAGTTCAAAAAGACCATGAATATTGCGAATTGACGAAGGGAATGAAAGATGGACAGATTTAAAAGAGTAGAAATAGCTTATCAAAAACCCGAAGAAAGAATTAAGAATTTTGAAGAAGTTTGTTTGGGATACACACCAGAGGAAGCTATTATGGAAGCGAAGCGTTGCATCCAGTGTAAAAATCCCTCTTGTGTAACGATGTGTCCAGTAAGAATTAACATTCCAGAATTTATTAAAAATATTGGGGATGGAGATTTCGAAAAAGCTTCAATCACTTTATCTAAATATACCTCTCTTCCCGCCGTTTGTGGCAGGGTTTGTCCTCAAGAAGAGCAATGTGAGATGACTTGCATTTTAGGTAAAAAAGGAGAT
>JAEZYW010000105.1 GCA_023418835.1 Bacillota bacterium
TAGATGGAATTGACGAAAATATTCTAAGGGAAGCATTAGAAAAAGCTAAAATTGCTAGATTGCATATTCTTGGAAAAATGAAAGAAACAATATCTCAACCCAATAAAGAACTTTCAAAATACGCTCCTAAGATTTATACAATGTCTATTGATCCTGAAAAAATTGGCGAAGTAATTGGTTCTGGCGGAAAGACTATTAATAAAATTATTGACGACACTGGAGTTAAGATTGATATAGAAGACGACGGAAGAATCTTTATCATCTCAGAAGATAAAGAAAACGCAGATAAAGCCATGGAAACAATTGAATCAATAGTAAAAGAAATTGAAGTTGGAGAAATCTATAAAGGTAAAGTTGTAAGAATTACAAACTTTGGAGCTTTTGTTGAACTTGCAAAGGGTAAAGAAGGAATGGTACACATTTCAAAAATTGCCCATGAAAGAGTTAATAAAGTAGAAGATGTTTTCAAAGTTGGAGACCTTATAGACGTTAAGGTAATAGAAATTGATAAAATGGGAAGAATAAATTTATCTAGGAAAGCTCTTTTGCCCAGACCCCAAAAAGAAGATAATGTAACAGATAATTAATATTAAGAGGTTATATAGTATATTTTGGGTAAATTAACTATGTAACCTTTTTTATTAGATTATTGTTATTGAGAATAAAATTGAATGGAGGTACTTATGGGAGTACGTATAGAGAATGAAAACGGTACTATTATTATAGATCCAGAAGTTATATCTACAATTGCAGGTTATTCTGCTTTGAAAAGCTATGGCATTGTAGGAATGGCATCAAAAAACGCCAAAGAAGGAATTTTTGAACTATTAAAATTAGATTTCATTTCCAAAGGGATAATGGTTCATGTCGACGAACAAGTTATATCAATTGATTTAAACGTAATTTTAGAGTACGGAATGCAAATTGAAGTAGTTGCTCAAAATATCGTGGACAATGTAAAATATAATGTTAAAAATTTGACTGGACTAGATGTGGACCACGTAAACGTAATCGTCCAGGGTATCAGAATAGACTAAATTTGGAGGAATAGAAGTGAACGAAATTGATATTACTGCGCTAAAAAACTCCATTATTGCAGCTTCTAATAACTTGGCTAATAACAAAACGGAAGTAAATAATTTAAATGTTTTTCCTGTTCCAGATGGCGATACAGGAACTAACATGAATATGACAATAAAGTCCGCAATTAAAATAGCAAATGAAAGCAATGCTGATACCATAAAGGAGTATATGGAAGATTACAGCAAAGGATCATTGTTGGGTGCAAGAGGAAACTCGGGCGTTATATTATCACAATTAATCAGAGGATTTGTAGAAGCCATACCTTCTGATTTAACTGTGCTGACTGTTTCTGATTTATCAAAATGTTTAGTAAGATCATCAGAAGTTGCTTATAATGCAGTTATGAAACCAACAGAAGGAACTATTTTGACAGTTGCTAAAGATATAGGAAAGGCAACTAAGAAATTTCCTAAAAATAATAAAAACATCTTAGAATTTTTAGAGTTTGTATACGCAGAGGGAGTTAAGTCATTAGAAAGAACCCCTGAATTATTGCCTATATTAAAAGAATCTGGTGTCGTAGATGCTGGTGGAAAAGGTCTCTTATGTCTATACGAAGGGGCTTTAATGTATCTAAGAGCTGATGAAAGTATCTTAGATGAAGAAGGAACTACAACAGTAAAAGAACAGGATTTAAAAACTTCTACCCATGAAGAAGAAATAGAATTCGGTTATTGCACAGAATTTATTTTAAATACTAAAAACAAGGATTCATCTTCTTTGGAACCTAAATTAAAAGAATATTTTTCAAATATGGGAGATTCTATAATTGTAGTAGGTGTTGGAGATATTGTTAAAGTCCATTTCCATACTAATAATCCTGGAAAAGCTCTGGAGGAGGCACTAAAATATGGTACCCTTTCGGATATTAAAATAGATAATATGCGCATACAGCATAATGAGCGAATGTTCTCCAAAGAAGAATATGATGTTGAAAAAAAAGAAGCAGATACAATTAAAGATGAAGAAATTCATTTTCATAATGCATTTGTAGCAATTTCTTCAGGAGATGGCTTTAAAGAAGTTTTTGAAAGTCTTAATGTTGCAAAGATAATACATGGTGGTCAAACTATGAATCCTAGCACTGAAGACATTCTTTCAGCGGTAGAAACTATTGATGGAGATAATATCTTTATATTGCCAAATAACTCTAATATAATCCTTGCTGCTGAACAAGTAAAGTCTCTTTCAGATAAAAATGTTTATGTAATTCCTACAAAAAGTATGCCAGAAGGAGTTTCTGCAATTTTTGCAGGGATGAATGAGGATGAAGCAGAAGACGTAGTTTCTAGTGCAGTTGATGCAATCTCGTCAATGAAAACTGGCGAAGTCACCTATGCAATTAGAGGTACGACTTATAATGGAGAAGATATTGACGAAGGGGATATTATTGGATTTACCGATAAAAATATTGTATCCAAAGGTAAAGATGTTCAAGAAGTTGCCATAAATCTTGTGGAAAAAATGGAAAATGAGGAGTTTTCACTTTTATCTATTTATTACGGCTTAGATACAAGTGAAGAAGATGCTATAAATTTACAAAATATTCTTCAAGAAAAGTATCCTGAAATGGACGTAGAACTCACATATGGAGGACAACCCCTTTATTATTATATTTTATCTGTTGAATAATGATTGATTTAAAAAAAATAAAAGTTACGAAGATTAAAGGAGTTGGTCCTAAGAAGGAACAGCTCCTTAACAAACTAAATATTTTTACTGTATATGATTTATTAACTTATTATCCTAGATCTTATGAAGATATGAGCCAAATTTTAAAACTTAAATCTTCTGTATATGAAAAAGGATTATTTCACTTGGAAGTCGTTTCTCCGCCAAGTTTTAGACAAGTTAGAAGAGGTTTGAATATTTTAACAATAAATGTAACTGATGGAGAATCTAGTGGAGAATTGGTTTATTTTAATCAACCATTTATGGAGAATTACTTTAAAAAAGGAAGCAAAATCTTTGTATATGGCAGTGTAAAAAAAGTTGGATTTATTTATCAAATAAGTAGCGGAAAATTACTTCGTAAAAATGAAATTGGCGGTTTAAACCCAATATATGGATTAACGGCAGGAATATCCAATAACGAAATAATTAGATTTATAAACTACGCATTAAACTCGTATTCTAATCAAATTTTAGATTATTTTCCCTCCAATATAATAGAGAATTATAACCTATTGGAATTAAATGAGGCTATAAAAAATATACATTTTCCTAAATCCACAGAATTATTAAAAAAATCTAGACATAGATTAGCATTTGACGAACTTATAATTTTACAAAGCTTTATTGAAAACAGTAATTTTAGAGATAAGATGTCATTTAGCCCTAAAATGGAAAACTCTTTTACAAAAGAAATAAACTTCTTTATAGATAATTTAAAATTTGAATTAACAAATGCACAAAAAAGGGTCATATCTGAAATACTAAAAGATATGGAAACGGATCATGGTATGAACCGTTTACTACAAGGTGATGTCGGATCTGGAAAAACTGCCGTAGCGTCCATTGCATTATATTTTTCAGTTTTAAATAGATATCAGGCTGCTTTAATGGCTCCTACAGAAATACTGGCAAAACAACACTACAATTCTATTAAATCCTTATTTTCTAATACAGATATAAAAATAGAACTTTTGACAGGGGATATGTCTTCAAAAGGTAAGGAAAATGTAGTAGAAAAACTATTAAGTGGAAATATAGATATAATCATAGGAACCCACGCTTTAATTCAACAAAATGTGGAGTTTAAAAACTTGGGACTTACAATAATTGATGAACAACATAGATTTGGAGTGAATCAAAGAAAAGCTTTATATTTAAAGGGTAGCCATCCACACAACTTAGCAATGACTGCAACTCCAATTCCAAGGACCTTGGCTCTTGTAATATATGGAGACATGGAAATCTCTATAATAGATGAACTTCCCCCTGGAAGACAAAATATTGAAACTTTCGTTGTAGACTACTCATATATGAATCGATTGGATAACTTTGTAATTGAGCAAATACAACAAGGTTTGCAAGTTTTTGTCGTCTGTCCGTTAATAGAAGAAAGTGAGATGCCACTTAAATCCTTAGATGAAGTATTCAAACATTATGCTTCTGATAAATTCAAAAAAATAGGTATTAATGCAGATTTTTTACACGGTAGAATGAAAAATGAAGAAAAAAATTCTATTATGGAAAAATTTTTAGCAAATGATATTCAAATTCTCGTATCTACTACAGTTATAGAAGTGGGAATTGACGTACCAAACGCTTCTCTTATGATAATTTATGATGCTGATCGATTTGGACTTTCCCAATTGCACCAACTTCGCGGTAGAGTAGGTCGGGGAAGTAATAATGCTTATTGCGTATTAATAAATAATAACAAGTCAGAGCAATCATATAAAAGAATGAAAGTAATGCAACAATCTAACGATGGATTTTATATTGCTGAGACCGACTTAGAGTTAAGAGGTCAAGGGGAACTAATGGGAACTAAACAACACGGCATTCCCGATTTAAAGTTTATTAATTTAAAACTAGATGGAAAGTTAATAGAACAAATAAAAAAAGATTTTAAAAATATAGAAAACGAAATAATAAAGGATCCAATTCTTTATAAAGAGTTTTCTTCTAGAGTAGAAGAAGTCTCTAAAACTTTATATCCAGTTGAAAATTAGCTTGTTAAACACTACCTGTTGTGCTAATATCTTATTAAGGAGAGTTATGAGAGTAATTACTGGCAAGAGAAAAGGTTTAAGATTAAGAAGTCCAGAAGGAGATAATACTAGGCCAACTGAATCTAGGATTAAAGAATCCTTATTTAATATACTTGGAAATGTATCTGACTCCGTAGTTTGTGATTTATTCGCAGGCTCTGGAGGAATTGGCATTGAATTTCTTAGTAGAGATGCTAAAGAAGTTTACTTTGTCGAAAACAACGATCTAGCTTTAAAGGTACTCAAAAATAACTTAGATAAAGCAAATTTGACTAATTATAAGATTATACCCAAGGACTATAAAAAAGCAATTAAATCTTTATCGGAAAAGAATATTAGATTTGATTACGTCTATATAGATCCACCATATGATAGAAAAGATATTTACAATAAATCTCTTGAATTGTTATCAGAAATTTCTGTCTTCGAAAATAGTCTAATAATTGTCGAGTCTAACAAAGACACTAATATAGAAAATTTAAAATATTATGAAATTATAGATGCAAGAAAGTATAGAAGCACAATTTTATATTTTCTTAGGAGGAAATAATTTGAAAGTTATTTATCCGGGTAGTTTTGATCCGGTGACAAATGGACATATAGACATAATTAAACGGGCATCAGTTTCTTTTGATGAAGTTGTGGTAGCCATACTTGACAATAAGAGTAAAACTTCTCTATTTACCGTAGAAGAGAGAATGGAAATGTTAAAAGAAGCAACAGCCGATTTTAAAAATGTCTCTATTGATAGATTTGCAGGTCTATTAGTTGATTATGTAAAATCGATGGATACTAATACAGTTATTAGGGGACTGAGAGCTATTTCTGATTACGAAAACGAAATGAGAAATGCTTTGGCGAATAAAAATTTATACCCAGAACTAGAAACTTTGTTTATGGTCTCAAAAGCCGAATACACTTTTTTAAGTTCCAGTGTTGTAAAAGAGATTGCCAGCTTTCAGGGAGATGTTAAAAATTTAGTACCTAAAAATGTAAGCAAAGCATTACAAAATAAATATAATAAATAGATGCGGGGGTTTTTTAATGGATATTTTAAAAACAATTGATGAATTAGAAGAAATTATTGAAACAGCTGGATCAATACCTCTAACTGGTAAAATAGCTGTAGATAAAAACGAACTTTTAGAACTTATTCAAACTTTAAGACTTGATTTGCCTAATGAAATAAAAGAAGCTACTTGGGTAAAAGATGAAAGAGAAAAAATCTTAAGTGAAGCAGAAACAGAAGCACATCAAAAAGTAACTGAAGCTGAAGAGAGATCTAAAACTTTGTTAGATGAAAATTACATTATGCAACTTGCTTATGAAAAAGCTGAAAAATTAGTTAATGAAGCTAATGAAGAATCAGCTCAAATAAGACAAGGAGCTAGAGATTACGCAGATGAAGTTTTACAAAACACTCAAGAAAACTTGTCAGAAGTAATTAGAATAATTAATAATAACAGACAGCAGCTTAAAAATTAAACCGCGAGCAAATCGTGGTTTTTCATTTGTAGATTGAAATTTTAGAGGAGAAATAAATGAAATTAGGAATTGTAGGTCTTCCAAACGTAGGGAAAAGCACCCTATTTAATGCTATTACTCATTCTCAGGTAGAAGCTCAAAACTACCCCTTTGCAACAATTGAACCGAATATAGGAGTAGTCAACGTACCTGATGATAGATTAGAAGTACTTTCAAAAATATACGGATCTGAAAGAATTTTGCCTGCTACAATAGAATTTTATGATATAGCAGGTCTTGTAAAGGGAGCTAGCGAGGGAGAAGGACTAGGA
>JAEZYW010000185.1 GCA_023418835.1 Bacillota bacterium
GAGCTGTTATCCCCAAGATTACTCCTCTGTGAACTCCAAGTTCCTTTAAGTTAAATTCGTAGGAGTTTAAAGTCGCTTCAATTAGGTCTTTGTCGATTCCCTTTTCTACAGCTTCTTTTAATTTAGCATCTATTAGAGTGACAAATTCATCTAATTTATCTCCATTTGTTCCCTTTGCAATTAAAATATAAATCCAAAGGTAGAGAAGAAGAAGTTAGAGAATAATAGTCTTCTCCAAGTTTAGACTCCAATAGGGGATCTGATAAGATTGACGAGTCAGAATCTATTAGGATATCTGTTAAGATTGCTCTCATAAAGTTATCCATTGGACTTGTGCTAGTTCCTAAATCAACTCCATATGCAAAATAACTTTTATTTTCTATTTCGTCATCTTTTCCAACGGAATAAAAAGCTTCAAGTTTTTTAGACTCTTTAAAAGGCTCGTTCATTATAATATCAGAGTTAGGATCTTGGTAATCAAACTCACCTAAATATTCTCTGTCTATATATCCTAATACTTTTTCTAAATCCATTTTACCATTTAAGAAAATATAGCTATTAGATGGGTGATAATATCTTTTGTGAAAATCTATAAAATCTTCATAAGACAGATTTATAATTTCGTGGGGATCTCCACCAGAATCGTGGTCGTAAGTTGAGTTGGGATGGAGATTATGGGCTAAAACTTCTTGAACCTGTCCATCTGCATCGGAATAGGCTCCTCTCATCTCGTTATAAACGACACCGTTATATTTTAGCTCATCCTCTGGACTTTCCAACTCTAAATGCCATCCTTCTTGTAAAAAGATTTCCTTCACATCTTTAATTCTGGGATAAAAGACAGCGTCTAAATAGACGTCCATTAGATTGAAAAAGTCTTTTTTGTTTCTCGTAGCTATTGGATAAATAGTTTTATCTGGATAGGTCATGGCGTTTAAAAAAGTTTGCATGGAAGAGTTTACCATGTCCATAAAAGGTTCTTTAGTTCTGTATTTTCTAGAACCTGATAAGACACAATGCTCTACAATATGAGCAACTCCTGTAGAATCTACAGGAGGTGTTCTAAATCCTATTCCAAATGTTTTAATTTCGTCGTCGTTTTCTAAATAAAGGACTTCTCCTTTAGTTTTTAGGTGTCTCAGGTGATATGCTGTGGAATTTAATTCTTCCACAAATTCTTTTTTTATTAGTTCGTAATTTTTAATGTTTTCTATATTCATAGGTTTGGGTTGTCCTCTTTTATATTTTATTTATTGTCTGGGTTTGCTGCCCTAATATGATCTGCAATAGTTTTTGGAGGCGTTTTTGAAACAGGAGTTTCTTCTACAACTTCCTCATCTATTACGACAGCATCTTCCAGTTCTGATTTTTTAATTACTTTTGTTTCAAACAAGTCTTCATTCTAAATTTCAGAATCTTCATATTCTTCTGTCACCACATCTTCTGTAAATGTTACATCAGATTGGATTCTTTCGTCAATATCCTCTGGAGAATCAATATAAACTGCTTCTTTTTCTTCTTCCAAGTCCTCTGGAGTAGTTACTACTATATCGTCAATTGGAGTATCTTGGATTGTATGATAAGATTCGTCTTTAAACTCTTCGCTAGATGTGAAGATCTCTTCTTCGTCTTCAACTTCAACTTTTCTCCTAGCACTTCTAATTGGCTCCACACTAGATCTCTTATCTTTGTGATTGCTCATTGCAGTTGAGATTAAGTCAATTGTAGCAAATAATATTACAACTAGGAATATTACTAATCCTAAATTATTTATCAAAGATAGGGTGAAGTCGTTGGCAGGAACTACATCTGCTAACCACTCTCTAAAGTTTGAAGATACTGCTTCATCTTGTACGAAGATTAAAAATGCCAAAGCTACTACGGATAAATTAGTTAAAATCGTAGTAAATAAAACTGCCGTTGTGTATCTTCTATCCACTTCTTTTGTAGCGATGTTTAAGACGTTTAGAAAATAAGCCACCACAATTGGGATTATTAAACTTATTCTATATCCCCCAGTTGTAATAATGCCAGTGTAATTTAGGCCTAAGATATCAGCTGAAAGCCCAAAAATTACAAACAGTAGCGTGGATAAAATTACTTGGAACGTGATTTCAAAAAGTCCAACTTTAGCTGAACCCCTGGGTTCAGATCTTAGATTTCTAGAAAATTTGTGCCAATCTCCAATTCGACTACTGGAAACGACGGAAAAGGATAGAGTATAAGTAATAAAAATGACTAGTACAGCTGTACCGAGGTCAAACAAAACTCTAGCAACTTCTTCTAAGTTGACGGGAAAACTCTCTACAAAAAAATGAATAAAAGCGTTTATTCCCAATAGAGATAAAATTGCAACAAAATAAGCGAGAGTTTTATCTCTGTTATATCCAGAGTAGTGAGGTTGAGGAACTAAAGCTCGTCTACCTCTGTGGGAGTACTTAGCCGCAACGTCTGCAGGATCTCCGTATTCCTCTAAAACTTTTAGGATTTCTTCCTTTGTTTCAATATTTTCTTTTTTTGTAAATTCAATTTTTTCGTATATTTCGGGGCCTAATTTATCATATATTTCTTTTCGATCTCTTCTAGGCAAAGATTTCGTAACTTCAAATAGATAACCTTCTACAAGATCTCTCTTCATAATATCACCTCTTGTTTAAATTTACCCAATCTTATGGCTATAAATCAATTGTAGAGTAAAGAAAAAAGGAGCTAGTTGACAAAACTCCTTTATAAAAACTAATTGTTTGACTATAAATACACCTTCCACCTATTAACTAAAACACTACCACTTCGTAACCTTCTTTAAAAAATGGCTTCATTCCCGCGTGTCCCGACATATCAGAAAGTAGAGGAAGTTCTAATTTCTCTATATCTTCTAAAACTCCAAGAGTTTGGGCACAAGCTTTGCAAACCCCCGCTATAATTCCCTCGTCTAATGCTTTTTTGTAGAGGGGATTTTTACCATCTAAAACAGGTGGAAGCTTTACACTTGCTCCTTCAAAGATGATTTTAACTTCATATCCGTCAGATTTTAAATCCATTGCATTAAGTAAAACGTGTTGGAAGCACATTACCTCCCCTTCCATTGCGTAAAATAAATATTTCTTTTCCATAAATCATTCCTCCTATTAATCTTATTATGACTATACCCAAAGTTTTGTAAGAGATTGAAATTATCCAGAAAGTTTAGAAAGTTCTTTTAAAAATTCAGAGACTTCTGTCTTATCACTTCCAACTTCGCTGGGAAAAAGAATGGTAAGGGAGTCTTT
>JAEZYW010000062.1 GCA_023418835.1 Bacillota bacterium
GTTCCTGGGGATATTGTAATTTTAGAAACAGGATCTATAGTTCCCGCTGATATTAGAATTTTAACCAGCTCTAATTTACAAATTGACGAATCTTCTCTTACGGGAGAATCTGTTCCAGTAGAAAAAAACAGCGATATAGTATACGAGGGAGAGATGGAAATTGGAGATAGGGAAAACATTGGACACAGTTCTACAATTGTTACTTACGGTAGAGGTACTGGGGTTGTAATTGGGACAGGTAGTAATACAGAGATTGGTAAAATTGCTACTTCTTTAATGTCTGTAGACGATGAGGAAACTCCTTTACAAAGAAGATTAGCTGGACTTTCAAAAATATTAGGTTTATTAGTAATTGTTGTATGTTTAATAGTTTTTGGAGTTGGACTGTTATATGATATGGAATTTTTTGACATTCTTATGACATCAGTTTCCCTAGCGGTAGCAGCAATTCCAGAAGGATTACCAGCTATTGTAACTATTGTATTATCCCTTGGAATGGGTAGAATGGCTTCTAGAAATGCTATTGTTAAAAAGCTCTTAGCAGTGGAAACTTTAGGAACGACTACAGTAATTTGTTCTGATAAAACAGGAACTTTAACTCAAAATGAGATGACTGTAACAAAAGCTTATATAGACGACAAGATTGTAGATGTAAGTGGTTCTGGATATGTTCCTGAAGGAGAATTTAGCATAGATGGAGAAAAAATAGAACCTTCAACTGTAATTGGACTAGACAAACTAATGGGAATATCAACTCTAGTAAACGATGCGGATTTAAAATTCGTAGAAAACAGATATGAGATGATAGGAGACCCAACAGAAGGAGCTTTACTTTCATTTTCTGAAAAAGCTGGAGTTATTCAAGAAGATTTAAACCAAAAATATCCTAGATTAGAGGAAATTCCTTTTGATTCCAGTAGAAAGATGATGACGACTTTCCACAAAGGTTTCATTGAAGAAAAGATTGCATCTTTAACTAAAGGTGCCCCTGATATTGTAATAGAAAGATCATCTAAAATATTACTCAATGGCGAAGAGGTTGACTTTACTCCAGAGTTAAAGGAAAAAGTTTTAGAGATGAATAAGAAATTTGCAAGATCAGCTCTAAGAGTTCTTTCATATGCATATAAAACTTGGGACGATGTGCCAGAAGAGAAAACTCCTGAAAATGTAGAAACTAATATGACTTTTGTTGGACTTACAGGAATGATTGACCCACCAAGACCAGAAGTTAAAGTTGCAATTGAAGAATGTAAGCATGCAGGAATTGTTCCTATTATGATTACTGGAGACCATTTAGATACTGCCTATGCAATAGGAAAAGATTTGGGAATTGCAGAAACAGAAGATCAAGCTATTATGGGTAGAGAACTGAACATGATGAGTCCTGAAGAAATTCGAGAAGTTGTCAAAGAAAAGAGAATTTTTGCAAGAGTTTCTCCAGAAAATAAAGTTCAGATAGTGCAAGCTCTAAAAGACAATGGAGAAATTGCAGCCATGACTGGTGACGGTGTAAATGACGCGCCAGCATTGAAACGAGCGGACATCGGAATTGCCATGGGAATAACTGGTACTGACGTTGCTAAAAATACAGCAGAAGTTATTTTAACTGATGATAACTTTGCCACAATAGTAAATGCAGTAGAAGAAGGAAGGATAATTTATTCCAATATTAAAAAGTTCGTTTCCTTCTTACTATCTTGTAACATTGGGGAAGTGTTGATTGTATTCTTGGCAATTATTTTCAAACTTCCAGTTCCTTTAACGCCAAAACAACTACTTTGGCTTAACTTAGTAACTGACTCTTTCCCTGCACTTGCTTTGGGAGTAGAAAAAGGGGAAGAAGATATAATGGACGAACCCCCAAGAAGTCCTAATGAAGCTATATTAGATAGAGAAACAGTCTATATATTGGCAATTCAATCAATAGGTATTACAATAGCAACTTTAGGTGCTTATATTTGGGGAATGAGGCACTTTGGCTCTGAAAACATTAATGGAGCTAGGACTATGGCATTTACTACTTTGATTTTGGCAGAATTGTTGAGATCTTACTCTGCAAGAAGTGACAAACATACTTTATTCCACATTGGACCATTTACAAATACAAAACTTGTTTTAGCAACATTACTTTCCTTTGGATTGATGTTGGGAGTATTATATGTTCCAGCTTTGGCAGATTTGTTTGACACCATACCTCTAGGATTAGACGGTTGGATGGTAGTAGTACCTTGTGCAATGATACCTTTAGTTTTAGGAGAATTGTATAAAGTAATTAGATACAGAAATAAACATTAAAAAAATCCGCACTCATAAAAATATGGGTGCGGATTTTAAATATATAAATTTATTATTCTATTAGTTTCATAAACCAACTCTTCGTAAGTATGGTTTCTTTCTTTTATACAAACTCTTGCTATATTATCACACAAAATACATTTTCGAGGCTCTAAATTTAAACTTCTCCTAGTTATTTGGTTAAAGTTTTCATCAAAGATATCGATGTCAAAAAGTCTTCCCATAACAGAATCTTCTAGGGATATCATTTCTCTTTTTAAGTCCTTTGCATCCATATCAATTGCGGCTAAATAATACATTCCAGTGACTTTATCGAAATAATATTCTGAAATTATTTTCTCGCCAAGTGTTTCTTTAATTAAATCAATTCCAATTTTGTGAAATTTTACATAATCTTCCGTTCTTTTTATTTCTCCAGGAATATTTAGCATAAAAGAAATAATGGGTTTATTAAATTTTTCAATCAATTTCTTTTGACGATTGTAACGCATTTCTCTACTATCTAAAAGTTCTAAAAAGAAATTAGTCATCAGTCCATTCTCCAACTTCTGGGAGAAAAGAGGATTAAAATTGGGAAAATCTCTAGTCTTCCTGTAATCATAATAAAGGACAAAATTAACTTACCCATGTCTGAAAAACTAGCATAATTACCAGTAGGACCAACGATTCCAAGACCAGGACCTACATTATTGTATGTGGCTGCAACTGCTGCAAAGGAAGATTCAAAGTCTGGACCTGCAGCTGTTGTAAAAATTACAAACAATCCGTAAAGTAAAAAATAAATTACTATATATTTTAAGATTCCCCATTCCACATCTTTATTTAGGGGCTTACCATCATAAATTAAAGAAACTTTTCTACCAGGATTTACAATTCTTCTAACTTCGTTTACTGCAGATTTAATGGCTATTAAAACCCTTGAAACTTTTAAACCCCCAGCTGTTGAACCAGCAGAACCTCCAATGAACATTAATAGAATTAAAACCCATTTAGAAAGTGTGGGCCACATATTAAAATCGGCCGTTACAAATCCCGTAGTTGTGATTATGGATGCAACTGAAAAGAAAGAATCCACTAAACCTCTATATACATTTTCATATAAAAATTTAGTATTTAGAAATATAACAATAGTGGCAATTATTACAACTCCAAAATACATTTTTAACTCTTCACTTTTTAGAGCATCTCTTCCTTTTTTTATTAAAAACAAATAATACAAATTAAAATTTATTCCAAACAGTAACATTCCTATCGATAAAACCAATTCTATTGCAGGGGAGTCGTAATAAGCTATACTTCCGTTAAACATTCCAAATCCTCCTGTACCTGCTGTTGCCAAAGCGTGATTTATTGACTCAAACAAGGGCATACCTACGATGACTAAAGCTATTATTAATATAATAGTCATTATTACATAAATGGAATAAAGTATTCGAGCTGAATTTTTTAACTTTGGCAGCAATTTTCCAAACTGGGGTCCTGGAACCTCTGCTTTCATTGCGTGAACAGAACTGGCAGAAATTTCAGGAAGTAAAGCTAGGGCTAAAACTAAAACCCCCATTCCTCCCACAAAATGGGACATACTCCTCCACAATTTAATTGAATTATCAATTACATCTAAATCAGTAATAATACTTGCTCCAGTGGTGGTAAGACCGCTAGACATTTCAAAAAATGCGTCTACAATGTTAGGTATATTTCCCGAAAAATACAGGGGAAGACATCCAAAAAAGGACATCAAAACCCAAGTTAGTGCAGTGATTATAAATCCCTCTTTAATATAAAGTCTTTGATCCTTTGGTTTAACTAGTACTAAGGGAACAAATATTAAAAGTGAAATTCCTATAGACTTTGCAAAAGCCATAGTTACTGCAAAATCTTCTTTGAAATATAAAGACGTTGCCATTGGTATAGTCATCAAAGCAACAGAAATTAGCATTATTCTAGATATAGAGAAAATAACTATTTTTCTATTCATTATAAACTCTCCAACACACTGTCAAACTCATCCATATATTTTTCTTTCGTAACAACTAAAACTTGATCCCCTTTCATGATAAAATCATAACCCCCTGGATAAATAATTTTATCTCCTCTTTTTATACAAGCAAAAAGAGTTCCTGGCTTTGTCTTTAAATCTTTAAGGGGAATTTCAATGGCCTTAGAGTCTTCAGAAATTAAAAACTGAATAGCTTCGATTTCCTCGTCAACTAATCTATGGAGATTGACAACCCTAGATCCCATGACGTTATAAACTGATCTAACATATCTAATTATATTATCGGCAATTATTCTCTTTGGCGTTATTACAGTGTCAAGTTCCAATTTATCTGCAATTGGTTTAAGTAAATTTCTAGAAATTTTTGTAATATTCTTTTTAACTCCAGTAGAAGCTGAAAATAAAGAAGCGATAATATTTTCTTCGTCTATTGGCGTACCTGCAATTACGGCATCGTAATTATCTATTCTTTGTTCTACTAAGAGCTCTTGGCTCGTTCCATCACCGTGAATAATTATTGCGTTGGGGAAGGACTCACTTAAAAATTCAGATCTCTTTTCATCAATTTCTATAATTTTAAAACGGATACCTTTATTGCTAAGCTCTTTTGCTAAATAATATGCCATGTCTCCGCCGCCAATTATGAGTACATGCTTAATTTTTTTAGTAGTGTAATTGCATTTTAAAATAAATTCATTAATGGCTTTTACCGTGCCAGTAACGTGAATTCTATCTCCTTTTTTAATTACAAATTGTCCATCGGGAATAAATACCTCTCCCTCTCTTTCCACGACGCAAATAAGTATTTTTTCGTCAGTAAAATTAATATCCATAAGGGCTTTGTCTATTAGAGGATTTCCTTCAAATACTTCAAATCCTACAATATTTACTTTCCCTTGCATAAAAGTTTCAACTACAAAAGAACTGGGGAATTTTAAAATGTCTATTATTGCTTTCGCACTTTCCCTCTCTGGATTTATCATTACAGTAATTCCCAATTCTTTTTGGACAAAAGACATATCAGTGGAGTATTCAGGAGAGCGTACTCTAGCTATGGTATGTTTTGCTCCCAATTTTTTTGCGACAATTGATGCGATGATATTGATCTCGTCGTGTTCAGTTACGGCAATAAATATATCCGCTTCATCTACGCCCGCATCTAGTTGGGTTGCGTGGGCAGCTCCATTTCCAACAACTCCAGTAATATCGGCAATATCTATTATTTTATCAAGTTTATCCTTGTCAATTTCAATGAGGACTATGTCATATCCTTCAGACGCCAAATCTCGGCACAAAACTTCGCCTACTTTTCCGGCTCCCACAACTACTATTTTCATAAAAATACCTCCAAATTGTATTATAAAACAAAATGTATAGTTTTAATAGGAGAGATTTTTCTAGATTTAAAGAAAAAATTTCAATAAAAGAATAAAATAATTCCATACTGAAGTATAGATAAAAACTAGATTAGAAGAGTTTAAGCAAATTTATTTTTTAAAAAGTAATAAAATCTCCTTGACTATTCTTTTTGTATAAGTATAATTAAGAACATATTGGACTTTGAAGAGGAGAGTACAAAGGGAAATCTTTGCAGAGACATTTCGTTTGGTGAAAGAAATGAGAGGGAACTTTGGAACATGGCCTTGGAGTCCTCCCGCTGAGATCGCTTGATTTAGGTTGGGACGTACGCCCACGTTATAGGGCTAGGGGTATGATTGTACCCTGGGGAGGTCTTTTTCAGTAATGGAAAGATAAATTAAGGTGGTAACACGAAGTATACTTTCGTCCTTATGGGCGGAAGTTTTTTTATTTTAGGGAGAAAAAATGATAAAGGTAAGTAATTTAGAAAAAGAATACAAAGTTGAAGGGAAAACTTTCAAGGCAGTTGACGGAATTTCCTTTGAAGTAAAAAAGGGAGAAGTCTTTGGAATTATAGGGTTAAGTGGTGCAGGAAAATCCACTTTAGTTCGATTACTAAATAGATTAGAAGAACCCACATCAGGAACAATAGACATAAACGGTGTCACTTTGAATGATTTAGGAAAGAAAGAACTTTTAGAAGCTAGAAAAAATATAGGTATGATATTTCAAGATTTTAATTTATTTAATCAAAGCACAGTTTATGAAAACATAGCCTATCCTTTGGAAATTATCGGTCTTAATAAAAAAGAAATTGAAAAAAATGTGGATGAACTCTTAGAATTTGTAGACTTAAAGGACAAAAGAAATGCCTATCCATCAGAGATTTCAGGTGGCCAAAAACAAAGAGTTGCAATTGCCAGGGCTTTGGCAACAAGACCAAAATTACTTTTAAGTGACGAGTCTACTTCGGCATTGGATCCTGCAAATACTGAACAGATTTTAAATCTTTTAAAAGACTCTGTGAAAAAATATGACATGACTATAATTTTAATAACTCATCAAATGGAAGTTGCAAAAAACATTTGTGATCGTATAGCCGTCATGGAAAATGGGAAAATCATCGAATGCGACACAGTTGAGAATATATTTAATTTTCCTAAAACTACAAGGACAAAATCTTTTATAAAATCTTTGCCCGATTCAGTGGAAGAAACTGTATACACCTCAGATGGATTTGAAGGAAGATTATTCAGGCTAAATTTCACAGGAGAGAGTGCAAAAAAACCAATTGTAAATAATTTAATGAAAGATTCCAAATGTAGTGTAAATATATTGTCTGGCAATATAAACACTCTTAGTACAGGAGAAATAGCTGGATATCTGACAGTGGAACTTTCTGGCGCAGAAGAAGATATTGAAGAGGTTTTAATGAAACTTAGCGAAGAAAATGTAATGGTGGAGGTATTGAAATGAATGAAATTTTAAAAGTCGTCCTTCCTGCCATTCCTGAAACCTTGTTTATGGTGGGAGTATCATCTCTATTAGCCATAATTGGAGGAATACCTCTAGCAATAATTTTATATAAAACTCAAAAAGGTGGAATCTCAGAAGATGGAAGAATTTATAGTCTTTTAGATACCATAATAAATATTTTAAGGTCCTTACCCTTTGTAGTTCTAATGCTACTAATATTACCGCTAACAAAAATAATAGTTGGAAAAAGAATTGGGACCACGGCCTCTGTCGTGCCTTTGACTGTATCTGCAATACCGTTTTTAGCCAGGCTTTTAGAAGGAGACTTCAATAGCGTAGAAAAGGGAATTGTGGAAGCAGCTCGGGCTATGGGTTCTAAAAATAACACAATTGTAAGAAAGGTAGTTTTAAAAGAGGCACTTCCAAATATCATATCTTCAATAACTATGACAATTATCAGCTTGGTTGGACAATCGGCAATAGTGGGAATGATAGGTGGGGGAGGACTGGGAGATATCGCCATTAGATACGGATATCAAAGAAATCAAACGGATATACTTTGGGCAGCTTGTATAGCAATAATTGTACTTGTACAGCTTGTCCAATTTATAGGAATAAATATGTCGAAAAAAATCGACAAAAAATAGGGAGGAAATATGAAAAAGAATTTAGTATTATTGGGATTGGCACTATTATTGGTATTGACAGCTTGTGGTGGAAACAAAAATCAAACTACAAATGCACCTGAAGCATCATCAGAAGAAAAAGGCGAATTGGCAAAAGTTGTAATCGGAGTATCTCCTACACCACATGGAGAAATTGTTGAAGGTTTGAGAGAAGAATTTAAAGATGCTGGATTAGATGTAGAAATAGCTACTTTTGATGATTACGTTCAACCAAATTTAGCCCTAGACGATGGCAGTTTAGATTTAAATTATTTCCAACATCAACCATACCTAGATAGCTTTATCGAAGAACATGGGGTTGAATTAGTTTCAATAGGACAAGTTCACGTAGAACCTTTGGCTCTTTACTCAGATAAATATGAATCAATTGAAGAGTTGCCAGAAGGTGCACAATTAATTATTCCATCTGATCCAACAAATGGAGCTAGGGCATTGCTTCTTCTTGAAAGTGCTGGATTGATCGAATTAGAAGATCCTACAAATCTAGCAGCTACAGAAGCAGATATCACATCAAATCCAAAAAACTTTGTATTTACAGCAATTGACCCTGCAAATATTGCAAGAACTTATACGGATGTGGACGCTGGAGTAATAAATGCAAACTTTGCCATTGATGCTGGATTAAATCCTACTGAAGATGGAATTCTAGTAGAAGGAGACCAATCTCCATATGCAAATGTCGTAGTTGTAAAATCAGGAGAAGAAAACAACGAAAATTACAAAAAAGTTGTAGAAATTTTAAATTCTGATGCTGCTAGAACTTTTATAGAAAAGCAATATGAAGGTACAATAAAACCTGTATTTTAATATTTAAAAGATGAAAGATAAATCCTTTTGAGACCATTTCTATGGAAAAAGGATTTATCGATACCTTTATTTTTAACTAAGCTATTTCAAGCTTAGTTTTTATTTGTCAACCATTATTAAGGGAGGTGTTTATATAATACATATCTGGGTAACATGTTACTAGTTAGTAATAATGTAAAAGCAAATTAATTGGAGGTTATATAGTGAAAGCTAAAGTCGTAAAGGCAGTAAAAGGTGTACCTGCTGTGGACGGAGCAGGTGTAAGTTTGACTAGAGTTTTGGGTCGTGGAACAATTGAAGATTTTGATCCCATACTAATGTTAGATTCCTTTGACTCCACAAACCCGGAAGATTATCTTGAAGGTTTCCCAACTCATCCCCATAGAGGAATAGAAACTGTAACTTATCTTGCATCAGGAAGAATGGACCATAAAGATTCAATGGGAAATGAAGGGGTTATTTTAGATGGCGACGTTCAGTGGATGACAGCTGGTTCAGGTATTATGCACTCAGAATATCCCAAAGAATCAGAAAGGATGTTGGGGCTTCAATTTTGGTTAAATTTACCTAGTACAGAAAAAATGGACGAGCCGAAATACTTTGACATTAAAGGCGAAGATATGCCTACAATTACAGAAGACGGGGCAACCTATAAAGTAATTTCAGGGAAATTTAAAGATGCCGAGGGAGTAAAACCGCACCACATCCAAGCGAAATTTGTTGAGGTTAAATTAGAACCCCATGTAAAGTTTGAAATTCCTTTGGAAGAGTTTGAAAACCACTTTATTTTTAATTTAGAAGGTGGAGTTAAGATCGAGGACAAAGTTTATACAGAAAAAACTGCAGTTTTAATTGGAGAGGGAACTCATATAGAAATCGAATCTACAGATGAACCACTTCACATTATTTTTGTGGAAGCTCCAAGACTTAACGAGCCAGTGGCTTGGGCTGGTCCAATTGCAATGAATACAAATGAAGAACTTAGAATTGCTTTTGAAGATTTGGAAAATGGAACTTTTGTAAAAGTAAATCCAGGAATGTAATGGATATTGACATATAATAATGAATATGATAATCTAAAATTTGCAATGAAAAGATCCATAGTTGAGATATGGTTTAGCGAGGGACCGACGGTGGAAGGGTCCTACCCACTATCTTTACTTACCTAATCTTGGAGCAAATGGGTAATTCCAATATAGATTATTGAGTTTAAATTAGAGTGGTACCACGGCATTTCGTCTCTTGGAGATGAGATGCCTTTTTATTATAGTTTTAGGAGGAAATATGAGATTATCAAAATTGTACATGCCTACCCTTAGGGAGGTTCCATCGGATGCAGAAATACCTAGTCATCAACTCTTACTTAGAGCTGGAATGATTAGAGTAAATGTAAGTGGAATTTATACTTTTTTGCCATTAGGATTTAGAGTAATAAAAAAAATTGAACAAATTGTAAGAGAAGAAATGGATAAAGCTGGAAGCCAAGAGTCTTTACTTTCTGCTGTTCAACCTAAAGAAATATGGGAACAAACTGGAAGATGGGATGATTTTGGACCTGAAATGTTTAAACTTCACGATAGACACGACAGAGATTTTTGTTTAGGACCAACTCATGAAGAGTATTTTACAAACCTAATAAAAGATGAAATTAAAAGTTACAAGCAGCTACCTTTAAATCTATACCAAATTCAAACCAAATATCGTGACGAAAAGAGACCGCGATTTGGAATAATAAGAGCTAGAGAATTTATTATGAAAGATGCTTATTCCTTTGATAAAGATCCTGAAGGAATGAGAGAAAGCTATAAAATTATGTGGGAAGCTTATGAAAAAGCCTTTGACAGAATGGAAATAGACTACAAGGTAGTACAAGGAGATAGTGGAGCAATGGGTGGTTCAGACTCTCACGAATTTATCGCTTTATCAGAAGTAGGAGAAGGCGTTATTGCATATTCAAAAGAGAGTTCTTATGCTGCCACTAGCGAAAAAGCAAAAGTTATAATCGATGTAGACGAAAGTGAAGAGTTAAAAGAATCTAAAGAAGTACACACACCTGGGATAACTACTATAGAAGAACTTTCCGAATTTTTGAATGTAGAAAAAGAAAAATTAGCAAAAATTGTAATTTATGAAAAAATAGACGGTGAGATGATTCTGGCATTAATCCCAGGACATAGACAACTAAACGAAGTTAAACTCTTCAACGCGGCTAAAGTAAATGCCTTTGATATGGAAATTGCATCAGACGAAGCCATTGAAAAATTGACAGGAGCTAAAGCAGGATTTTCTGGACCAATAGGATTAAATGGAAAATATAGATTATATGTAGACGAAAGACTTACTAGAATGAAAAACCTAGTGGTTGGTGCAAATAAAACGAATTATCATATGATAAATGTAAATTATCAAAGGGATTTTGAAGGGATTATAGCAGAAGACCTTTTAGAAGTAGAAGAAGGAGATAAAGATCCAGAATCCAACGGGGTATTGCACTTAGATAGAGGAATTGAAGTTGGAAATATTTTCCAATTGGGAACAAAATATTCTGATGCCTTTAACTTTAATTATTTAGATGAAAATGGAAAAGAACAAATAGTTTATATGGGTTCTTATGGAATTGGAGTCTCAAGATCAGCAGCAGCAATTGTAGAACAACACCACGACGAAGATGGAATAATTTGGCCGATGTCTGTTGCACCTTATCATTTGATAATTACTTGCGTAAATACTAAAGACGAAGTCCAAGTTAATCTATCTGAAAAAATTTATAAAGAATTTTCAAATTTAGGTTTAGAAGTCCTATTAGACGATAGAAATGAAAGACCAGGAGTCAAATTCAAAGATAGAGATTTGATAGGAATTCCATTAAGAGTAACCGTCGGAAAGAAAGCAGCTGAGGAGGTTGTAGAGTTTTCTACAAGGAAAGATAAGAAAAACGAAGAATTAAATATAAGTGAATTGATTAAGAAAATAGACAAAGAGTTTTTAAATTACACTCGATAATTGAGGTATAATCAGAAGTTCAGTGAGAAGAGTTTCATTTAATGATAAATAATTACATGAAATTTTCATTTTCACTGGATTTTTCTTAATAAAACGTTTACAATAGCTTATAGATGCAATTAATTTTAAAACGGATATACCGTTTAAAATGAATAGGAGGAATAATAATGACAAAGAAACGCATCGCTTTATTATTAGCGCTGATGCTGCTAACTACAGTATTTTTAGCAGCATGTGGTGGGGACAAAAAAGCTGAGACTCCTGCGCCAGCAGAAGAGACTACTGAAACAGCTGAAGAAACCACAGAGACAACTGAAGAAGAACCAGCAGAAGAGACTGTTGACAGTGTAGAAAAATTCGCTGACGAGCAAACTCTAGTAGTAGCTGGAGCTGAGTTAAACGGATCCTACATTAACGGATTTGGAAACGCAACTTATGACGTGTGGATTAAGAGAATTATTGGAAATTACGATGGCGATTTAGGATATGCTACAACTTATTATGATGAAGCTGGAGAATTCCATGTTAATCCTACTGTTGTCGTAGGTGAACCAGTGGTAACTGAAAATGCTGACGGTTCTAAAACATATGAATTTAAAATTAACGAAAACCTTGTTTGGAATGATGGAAATCCAATAACTGCAAAAGACTACGTTTTTGGAGTACTATTCGGAGCGACAGAACAATGGATGCTTACTGGTGCTAACAACGCAACAGTTGCAGAAGATTATTTAGGATTTGACGAATTCCATGACGGAACTTCAAATGAATTTCCAGGTATCGAATTAGTTGATGATTATACATTTAAAGTAACTTTAAAAGCAGATAAAGTACCTTATTTCTATGAAACATATTTAATAGGAACATCACCAAGACCACTTCACAGATATGCACCTAATGTAGACGTATCAGGTTCATCTTTAGTGGTTGCAGAAGGATATGAAGTTACTGAAGAAGACAGAGCTGAAGTAATTAGAATTCAAGAAGAACGTGTTAAAAAGCTTCAAGAATCTTATGATGCTGAATTAGAAAAAGCTAAAGAAAACGAAGAATTTGACGAAGCAGCTTACACACCTCTTACTGAAAATTACCAAGCAGAACTTGAAAAAGAAGATTTAGATCCAACTCACAAGAGCTTATTAGGCATGTATGCTGAAATAAAAGAAGGCGAAGAATTATTAGCTGGATACAACGATGGTTCAGCTGAACTTTCTCCACTTGAAATTCTTTTAACTAGAGCAGCTGACGAAGTAGCTAACGTATACAGATTTAAGCCAGACGTAACTTGTGGACCTTACCAATTTGTAGAGTTTGGAAACAACATGGCTAAAGTTACTATTAACGACAAATTCGTTGGAAACGCTGAAGGCGAACTTCCAAAGATTCAAAACGTAGTAGTACAAACTGTTAACCCTAAGATTGACGTAGACCTTGCAATTGCAGGAACTATTGACATTGTTCATGGAACAATTGAAGGAGAAAAAATAGATAAAGCTAAATCTAATTCAGATTCAGTTGGATATAATAGCTTCCCAAGAAACGGTTACGGTGTAATGCACACAATAACTGACCAAGGAGCTACTCAACACAAAGGAGTTAGACAAGCTATAGCTTACTCACTAGATAGAAATGAGTTCGTTCAAACTATCGCAGGTGGATACGGTTCTGTTGTAAATGGAGCTTTTGGTATTAACCAATTTGAATACATTGCAATGGGAGATGACTTCCTAGACCAAGCTATCAACTACACTAAAAATGCTGATGCAGGTAATGCAGCACTAGATACAACTCCATATCTTTATGAAGCAGACGGATCTACTCCATGGGATCCAGCAAAAGCTGAAGAACAATACAATTCTAACAAAGAAGGGTTTGACTATTGGAGACATGACGAAAACGGAAATATCCTAAGAGTTATCCACGAAGGTACTGACGGACTTAACGTTTCTGAATTGATTTCAGCTCAAATTCCTGACAACGCAAAACTTTTAGGTATGCAATATATCTTTAAGCCAGTTGACTTTGCAACTATGTTAGATCACTATTACAACCCTGATAAGGACGATACAGATGCAGCTACAGTATTCAATATGGGTACAGGATTTGCTATTCCAAACGATCCATACAAATCTTACCACTCATCTCAAATTGATACAGGGGATAATAGAAACAGAGTTAACGACCCTGACCTAGATCCAATTCTAGAGACAATGAGAAGAGCAGATCCATCTGATGTAGATACCTGGAATAACGGTTGGTTACAATTCCAACTTTGGTACAATGAAAACTTACCAAATATTCCACTATATGCTAACGAATATTACGATATTCACACTAGCAGAGTTCAAAATTTATCTACAACACCAATGCACAATTGGTCAGATCTAATTTGTCAATTAGAACTTGTAGATTAATTAAAACTTCAAATAGGGGAGCGAGCGTTGCTCTCTCCCTTATTTTTATGGTAAGAATAATATGTAATATTAATTATTTAATAACTTATTAATCTTATTTAGGAAAGGAGAGTTATCACAATTGATAACAAATAAAAATGGTTAAATATATTTTAAAAAGACTTATAAACCTAATTCCAGTTCTGATAATTATTTCTATTGTTCTCTTCACTTTAAATGAAGCAATGCCGGGAAATCCTGTAGATTTGCTAATGCCACAAAATATCACAAGCGAAACTCAACGTCAAGAGTTGAGAAGAGTTTTAGAAGAAAGATACAACCTAAATGGTCCTGTTCACGAAAGATATTTGGGATGGGTCGGAAGAGTACTTAGTGGCGAATTTGGAGAATCTACAAAATTCCAAAGGCCTGTAACAGATGTGGTTGGAACACCCCTTAGAAATACATTAATATTGAACTTAGGTTCCACAATTATTGCTTTTGTCTTGTCAGTAGTAATTGGGATAAAATCTGCTGTAAGACGGGGTAGCTTTTATGACAAATTCTGGCAAGTTTTCTCATTAGCGGGAATTTCTTTGCCCATATTTTTTTCTGGTATGATGTTAATTTTCTTATTTGCAATTAAATTAAAATGGCTACCAGCTGGAATGATGCCGATTCAAAACGATTTAATAACTTGGATAAAGCATCTTATTTTACCTACAATTACATTGACCATAGGATCTCTTGCAAGTACTTCGAGATACGTAAGAAATGCTATGCTAGATGCTTTGAGTCAGGATTATATTAGAACGGCAAGAGCTAAGGGATTAAGTGAGTCAAAGGTAATTTACTCCCACGCATTTAGAAATGCTTTGATTCCAGTTGTTACAGTTGTAGCTTGGAATATCATGGCTTTATTTAGCGGTGCTGCCATAACTGAGCATTTATTTGCATATAACGGAATTGGTAAATACTTTATAGATTCCATATTAGCTAGGGATTACAATGTAATTTTGATGTTAAATATGATGTACGCACTTATAACAGTATTTGGAAACCTGTTAATGGATATTGGATATTCCTTAGCAGACCCAAGGGTAAGATTGGAGTAAGGAGGGTAATATGCAAAACGATGATAAAAAATTAGTTGACGATCCTAGACTCGCCGACGATGCTACCTTAACAGATTTAACTGATACAGACGAAGGTAGAAAAATTTTAGAAGAAGAAGCTATTACATCTCCTACAAAAGTTGCCATTAAAAACTTTAAAAAAAATAAATTGGGAATGGTAGGGACTATAGGCTTTTTAATCATTGTGGTGATTGTATTTATAGGTTCTACATTTTTAAAATACGATGCTTATTATGTTCAAGGGGTTATGCGAAATGTAGCTCCAGGTTTTGGATATATGAAATATCCTAGTGAACTAGTAAATGAGGGAGTAAAACAAATTTCTGTGGGAACCACATTTGCTGCAGGAGTTAGCGAAGAAGGAAATCTATATACTTGGGGACACGAAATTGCGAAAAAACAACCCATTCCACAAGAAGTTATTGACAATCAAGGAAATATTGCCCAAGTTGCTGCTGGTGATAATCACATAATCGTTTTAACTAATGATAATGAAATCTACGGCTGGGGAGAAAACAATCACGGTCAAACTGTTCTTCCAGATCAAATAAAAAGACTTATGGAAGAAGAAGGTGTACAAAAAATTGGAGCTTCCGACTTATACTCAGTAGTTTTAACTGAAGCAGGAACTTTAAAGGTATGGGGAGCAACTATGCCAACTGGTTTGAACGCAATAAATCCTAAATACGATGGGGAAGTTTTAGATTTTGAGGTTGCAAGTACAAATATACTGGCACTTTTAAAAGACGGTAGCGTTGTGACTCTTGGACAGAGGGGTTCTGAAATCGACACAGCTAAGCCTGAAATTTTAAAAGAAGCTGGCGATGTAAATATAGTAGAAATTGGTAGAATGAGATATTCTGCTATTGCAGTTACAGATGAGGGTGAAAATATCGTCTGGGGAGCAAGAGCGGACGGTGCATACAATGTTCCTGAAATGGAAGGAACTGTAATAAAAGCAGAAACGGCTAGGGAACACATAACCGTACTAACTGACGCCGGAAAAGTGTACTCATGGGGTACAAATAATTATGGCACAATCGATTATCCTACTGACGACGGATATGTCGATATTTTTACTGGATACTTTAACAATTATGCTGTAAAAGAAGACGGAACTATTTCAACTTGGGGTCTTAATGGATTTAGAATGGGTTCAGATGAACAAGGTAGAGATCTGTTCACAAGATTAGTTCACGGTGGAAAAATGACTCTACTAATAGCTTTAGTAGCAGTTGGTATTCAAATAGTATTAGGCGTTTTGATCGGTGTAATCTCAGGATATTATGGAGGATGGATTGACAACTTTTTAAACAGATTTGGAGAAATTATATCTTCTTTCCCATTCTATCCTTTAATAATAACTCTATCTGCCTTAATGCCAGTAGATACTTCTCAATACAAAAAACTAGTAATGATAATGGTAATTTTAGGATTATTAGGATGGCCATCAATCGCCAGGCTTGTACGTGGTGAGATACTGTCAGAAAGAGAAAAAGACTACATTACAGCTGCAAAAGCATTGGGGCTTAAAGAATATAAAATTATGTTAAGCCATATTGTTCCAAATATATTATCTATAATTATAGTTAGAGGAACTATCGGATATGCTAGTACTTTATTGACTGAAGCAGGTCTATCTTTCCTTGGATTTGGAGTTCAAAATCCATATCCATCATGGGGTAATATGCTAACAGCATCAAATAATGTTACTGCTTTAGAGTCTCACTGGTGGAGATGGTTTTTCCCAGGAGCAGCAGTATTTTTAACTGCACTTACTGTCAACCTTATTGGAGACGCATTGAGAGATGCACTAGATCCAAAGGCATTAGAAAGGTAGGATTTTATGGCATTATTAGAAATTAAAAATTTACACACATATTTTGAAACTAAAAGAGGTCTAATAAAAGCTGTATATGGAGTAGACTTACAAGTTAGTGCGGGAAAAACTTTGGGAGTAGTTGGAGAGTCTGGTTCTGGAAAGAGTCAAACCGCTATGTCCATTTTAAAATTATTTGAGCCAAATCAAAGAATTTACGATGGAGAGATAATCTTTGATGGAGAAAACTTAGAAAATAAATCCGTTAAAGAAATGCAACAAATTCGTGGGAATGATATTTCAATTATTTTCCAAGAACCTATGACATCTTTAAATCCAGTTTTTACAGTTGAAAGACAATTAGGAGAAGCTTATACGCTCCATCAGGGCATGGATAAAAAGCAGGCCAGAGAACAGTCCTTGAAAATGTTGGAAATGGTAAAAATTCCTAACCCAGAAGTTGTAATAAAACAATATCCCTTTGAATTATCAGGGGGTATGAACCAAAGGGTTATGATAGCTATGGCTATAGCTTGTTCTCCAAAGCTTTTAATTGCAGATGAGCCTACTACAGCTCTGGATGTAACTATTCAAGCACAAATTTTAAAATTAATGAACGATTTAAAAAGAGAAACTCAAACTGCAATAATGTTTATAACTCACGACTTGGGAGTTATAAATCAAATGGCTGACGATGTAGCTGTTATGTATTGTGGTCAAGTAGTGGAGCTTGCTCCTGTAGATTATATCTTCAGAGAGGATACCACTAAATTTTCTCATCCTTATACTGAAGGACTATTGACATCAATTCCGTCAATAACCTCAGATAAAAATAAAAGGTTAGAAACCATACCTGGATCAGTTCCTCATCCATTGGCACTTCCTAAGGGATGTAGATTCGCTGAAAGATGTCCTTATAAGACGGAAAAGTGCATCAGAGAGATGCCGGAAATTGTAAAGGTTAACGAAGTACAACATATCAGATGTTTCTATCCAGAAAAGGGGGTTAGAAGCGGTGTCAGATAAAAAAATATTATTTAAAATAGAAAACTTGAAAAAGTATTTTCCCATAAAGAAACAATTCTTTACTGACAGGCAAAGATATGTTCACGCCAACGAAAATATTTCTTTAAATATTTATCAAGGTGAAACTTTGGGTTTAGTAGGAGAGTCTGGATCGGGGAAATCCACTTTTGGAAGAACTATTATCCAGCTTCACGACCAAACTGAGGGAACTACTCTTTATTACGGCAAAACTGTTTCAGAAACTGCGCCTAGATATGTTGGAAATCTCGTTAACAGGATTCCAAAGTTGTATCCTGAATACAAAAAAGCTGAAGTTGAATTAGCGGATTTATACGCTCAACGCGAACAAGCTACAGAAGAAGAAAAAATTCACGAGCTTGAAGAAAAGCTGATGTTAAAGAGAAGAGATATCCAAAACAAATATCTCAATATGGTTAGATTGGCTGGGGGTCTGTTAGTTTTAGACAATCTTTCTGAAGTATCTAGCGTTTTAAAAGCGCAAAATGATAGTAGAAGAAAAGTTGCTGAAATAAGCGATAAGATTGAGACCATTGAAATGAAAATGAAAGATAGCGAATATGCGAACAAGTTATCTTCATTAACTTCTGAAAGGGATAGTCTAATTTCTCAAAGAGAATCCTTAATTTCAGAGAGAAATTCTAAAGACGCAGACGTGGAAGCTTTAAGGGATAAAGCTAGAAATATCGAAGGCTTTGAGCACTATGAAAAAATGAGAGATGACGGAATCGATTTGTCTCAACTTACAGAACGTGAGATGAGAAAATTGAGAAAAGATGTTCAGATAATATTTCAAGATCCTTATTCCTCCTTGGATACAAAATTGACTGTAGGAAATATTATCGGCGAGGGTGTAATTGCCCATCATATGTTCAAATCCAGAAATTCTAAAGGATATAATGAGTATATTCAAAAAGTAATGACTCAATGCGGGCTAGCTCCTTATTTTATTCACAGATATCCTCATCAGTTCTCTGGTGGACAAAGACAGAGAATTGGAATTGCCAGAGCCCTTGCAGTAGAACCTAACTTTATTGTTTGTGACGAGGCGGTTTCAGCTTTAGACGTTTCGATCCAATCTCAAGTAATAAACTTATTACAGGATTTGAAAGAAAATAACAATTTGACATATTTATTTATAACTCACGACTTATCAGTAGTAAAGTATATCTCTGATAGAATTGCGGTAATGTATTTAGGGAATGTGGTAGAGCTTGCAGATTCAGAAGCTATATTTGAAAAACCACTTCATCCTTACACAGAAGCTCTTTTAAATGCTATTCCAAGAACAGATGTGGACAGTAATCAAGTTCTATCTATTTTGGAAGGTGACGTTCCTTCTGCTGTAAATCCGCCAGACGGATGTAGATTCCATACGAGATGTAAATATGTTATGGAAAGATGTCTCAACTTTGAGCCAGAACTACAAGATATGGGCAACGGTCATTTTGTAGCTTGTCACTTAATGGATATGGATATTGAAGACAGAGAACAATATATGGCTGAAAGAGCAGCTGAAGAATTAGCAAAACAACAACAAGAAGATGAAGTTTTCCACGAAATAATCGAAGAAAATTATTAGAAGGGATACTATGTTTAAAAAGCCATTAGATAAATACGAAGGTAAAACTAAAGAAGAAATTGAAGAGATAGCTGATGAATTTGGAGCTAATGAATTTTCAAAAGAAGAAGAGCGGCAAATGATTTTTGCAGCGTTGAAAACTTTTTTGCCAGCTGTTTTAGCTGTTTGTGCTATATTCGGAATTTTAGTTGCACTAGTATGGACTCTTCTAAGATAAATTTAAAAAGTTATTGTCTCGATAGACAATAACTTTTTTTCTTTTGGGTATAAAATATGAAGTAAGGGGTGATAGATTGAAGAAAATAGGAGCTTTTTTTGATATAGATGGAACAATCTTTAGGGACTCATTGATGACTACAAACTTTAAAAAATTGGTAAAACACGAAGTTATAGATATGAAAGTTTACTATGCGGAAGTAAAGGAAGTAGAAGATAATTGGGTTAGAAGATATAAAGAATACGACGAATATATAGAGACTTTAGCGAGAGTTTATTCTGAAAATCTAAAGGGCGTAGATATGAGCTATTTAGATTTTATTGCCGATAAGACAATTGAGGACTCTTATGAAGATATTTACAAATATTCTAGGGCTAGATTGGCGTGGCATCATGAAGAAGATCACTGCATATTTTTCATATCGGGAAGTCCAGATTTTTTAGTATCTAGAATGGCGATGAAATATCACGCTACTGATTACAGAGGCACAACTTATTTCCCAGACAATGACAACAAATTTTCTGGAAATATTTCTAAAATGTGGAATTCTGAAAATAAAGACGTGGCTATGAGAGAACTTGTGGAACTTTATGATATTGATATGGAAAGAAGCTATGCATATGGAGATACAAATGGAGATTTCTCAATGCTCAAATCAGTTGGGTTTCCAATTGCCATAAACCCCAATAAAGAGTTATTAAAAGCAATTGAAGCCGACGAATACTTATCTTCTAGAGCCCAAGTTGTAGTGGAAAGAAAAGATAATATTTATTTATTAGATTCTAGTGTAAAAATTCTTGAATAAAAACTTCTTTGTGCTATAATTTTATACAGACTCATTGAGAGCGGTGGAGGGAATGGGCCCTATGAAACCCGGCAACCTGTTTAAAGGTGCTAAATCCCACAGATGATATTGTCTGGAAGATGAGTGTTGGTAAAAGCCACTCATTTTTCAGAGTGGATTTTTTTATTAGGAGGAATTTATGACAAAATGGCTTTTCACATCGGAATCTGTTACTGAAGGACACCCTGATAAGGTTTGTGATCAGATTTCTGATGCTGTATTAGATGCAATATTAGAACACGACCCTAATGCAAGAGTTGCTTGCGAGACAGTAGCTTCTACAGGAATGGTTCTAATCACTGGAGAAATAACTACTTCCACATATGTGGATTTTCAAACTCTAGTAAGAGAGACCGTTAAAGAAATTGGTTACACCAGAGCAAAATATGGATTCGACGGAGACACTTGCGCAGTGCTTTCTTCAATACAAGAGCAATCTCCAGATATTGCAATGGGAGTAGACAGAGTAGAGGTTGAAGACGAGTTAGACTCCATAGGAGCAGGGGACCAAGGATTGATGTTTGGATACGCTTGTAACGAAACGAAGGAATTAATGCCACTACCTATCTCATTAGCCCACAGACTTGCTAAAAGACTTGCAGATGTGAGAAAAGATGGAACCTTATCTTATTTGAGACCAGATGGAAAGAGTCAAGTTACAGTGGAATATGAAGACGGAGTTGCTAAAAGACTTGAAAATGTAGTAATCTCTGCCCAACACGAGGCGTCAATTGATTTAGAAGATCTTAGAGAAGATATTATTGAACACGTTATTAAGCCAATTGTGGGTGAAGAATTACTAGATGAAAACACAAAGATATATGTAAACCCCACAGGTAGATTTGTTACAGGTGGACCAATGGGAGACTCTGGACTTACAGGAAGAAAAATAATCGTAGACACTTACGGCGGTTACGCTCGCCATGGAGGAGGAGCTTTTTCTGGAAAAGACCCTACAAAAGTAGATAGATCGGCATCTTATGC
>JAEZYW010000083.1 GCA_023418835.1 Bacillota bacterium
CTTGTGACGCCGAATTCGTCTAAAATTCCTTGCATTACTGCATCACTATCTCTGTATTTATAATAAGGATTTTTAGGCTCTTTATGGGTATCCGTATCTTCAATAAAATATCTTTCAAAAGTAGTCATTTTAGTTTTTCCAAAAAGAGGTGAGTCTTCTCCACACCACAGATACCACAAAATGTCATTGTAATAGGCTCTATCTTTTTCTATTTCAGTATAGAATGCTTTTTTCACCGTTGTGTTTAAAACATCTAATAATTGTTTTCCTTTTAATTCAGTGCCCATAAAAGTCGTATTTTTAAATGAGCCATCATTTGCTAGGGGAATGCAACCGTGGAACAAAAGGTTATCGTTGAATATTTTGTATAGATCTCCTTTGTCAGCTAAGAATTTCATGTGCTCAGTTAGTCTGGTACTATTTCTAAAGGAGTCCACAAGTTTTTCTATTACAAATTTTTCTTCAGGTGTATAGTCCGTTCCTGAAGCCAAAGTAGGGAAGTTATTGTCTATCAAATTATATTCTTTTTGATAAGCAGTCACACTTTGAAAATCCTCGGAAATTGAATTGATTAAATCCCTATGTTCCATTTCAAATTCAGGATGTCTTTTAATAATTTTAGATTCAGCTTTGAACTGTATTATTGAAATGGCTTTATGGACTTTAGATAGCATATCTTTTTCAATTTCAGTAGCTTCGCCTTTTGGAATAAATCTCAAACAAGGATCATCTTTGTATGTTTCCATTGCAAATGTCACCAAAGGAAGTAAGTTTATTCCATAGCCATCTTCAAGTGTAGATAGATTATTGTATCTGACAGCGATTCTTATAGCATTTGCAACAAGAGCTTCTGATCCAGTATGAGCTCCGTACCAAACGATATCGTGATTTCCCAATTGAACGTCAGCGTCATGATGTGCAATTAAAAAATCCATTACATGTTCGGCTTGGTCACCTCTGTCAAATATATCTCCTAAAACGTGTAAATGTTCAACTGCAAATCTTTTAATTAAATTAGATAATTCAACTATGTATATTCCATAGGTATCCATATTGATTATTTCAGAAAAAATAGTTTTGTAATATTGTTCCTTATGTCTATTTTCTGGGCTTTCAAATATAAGCTCCTGTAAAATATAAGAAATATCACGGGGAAAAGCTTCTGTTACTTTCTCTCTATTATATTTAGAGCCAACTCTTCTAGTCAATTCAATTAATCTTCTTAGAGTGTCGCTAATCCATTGGGCAGTAATTTTTCCTTCTCTTTCTAATTTAGATAACTTAGTTTCTGGATAATATATTATAGTAGCAAGTTCGGCTTTTTCTTCAGAATTCATTTCATCGTCAAAAAGTTCAACTATATAATTTTTTATTACTCCAGACGCATTATTTATAACGTGATAAAATGCCTCAAATTCACCGTGAATATCAGATACAAAATGTTCAGTGGCTTTAGGCATATATTGCACACTTTTCAAATCAATTATCTTTGAGATAACGGAGTTTGAGTTTTTATAAGACTTAGACAATAATTTTAAGTATTTTATTCGCTCACTAGAAAACAATTTATTTTGCAAAACAAATCACCTCAAATTCATTATAACATAAGAAAAAGTAATTCTATTCAAAATAAGGTTAGTAAGAAAAATATTATTGTGGTATAGTATTGATGGAAGATTTTTTTCGCTTGTTCTTATCTAAATAAGTGAAATTCAGGAGGTAAAAATGAATTTAAAAGAAAAAATAAGAAATATATATGATTATCCAGTTGAAGGGATTATTTTTAGAGATATAACCACGCTTCTACGAGATAAAGATGCTTTTAAAGAAGCGATTGATAGATTGGCAGAAATAGCTAGAGATTTTAAGCCAGATCAAATTGTGGGCGTCGAAGCAAGGGGATTTATTGTAGGAGCTACTTTGGCTTATGTTTTAAATTGCGGATTTATACCAGTTAGAAAACCAGGAAAACTTCCTTATGACACAATTAAGAAATCATATGGTCTTGAATATGGAACTGACGTAGTAGAATTACATACAGATGCTCTTAAAGATGGTAAGAAAGTTTTAATCGTAGATGACTTGCTAGCAACTGGAGGAACTTGTAAAGCCACTGCTAATCTTATAGAAGAATTAGGTGGAGAAGTCTTAGCTTGTGTATTTCTAATTGAACTAGTCGGATTAGGTGGGCGAGAAAGACTGGAAAACTATGAGGTAAGATCTTTACTTAAGTACGAAGAAGAATAATATGGATTTAAAATTTTTAGAAAGAACAGAAGGCTTAATAGAAAGAGAAAACCTAGAAATCCTTATCAATTCTAAAGTTGCGATTTTTGGAACTGGAGGAGTAGGTAGTGGCGCAGTAGAAGTTTTAGCTAGATCTGGAATTGGAGAATTTCTCCTTTGCGACTACGATATTGTGGATGTAACCAATATAAATAGACAGCTAATAGCCACAGTTAATACAATAGGCATGGACAAGGTAATAGTTCAGAAAGAAAGAATTTTGTCCATAAATCCAAATGCGATAGTTAAAGTTTCAAAATCTCGATTAACGGAAGAAAACATAAATGATTTTAATTTAGAAAGATATGATTACGTAATAGATGCGATAGACGATGTAAAGGCAAAGATTCTTTTAATAAAACATTGCAAGGAAAATGGAATAAATATTATTTCGGCAATGGGGGCAGGGAAAAGACTGGATCCAACGAGATTAAAAATTGCAGATATTTATGAAACACAAGGATGTCCTCTTGCAAGGAGAATGAGAAATAGATTAAAAAAAGTTGGAGTTGAAAATTTAAAGGTAGTCTTTTCCGATGAGCAAGCCATTGAAAAAGATTTAGAATTCATTCCAAGTATAGCTTTTTTGCCACCTGTATCGGGAATGATAATTGGTGGAGAGGTGATCAGAGACTTGATTCACATCGAAAGAAAATAACTTTTATTAATGTCAAGGAAAATCCTTGACATTTTAATTTTAATTCTATATAATTCATTAGTCAATGAAAAAGCTTTATGGTAAATTGAGGAGGTAATTTTGATAAAAGACATAGTCAGATTAAATTCTCTTTATGACTATTATGGAAAACTGCTTACAGATAATCAAAGAAATTCTTTTTTCTATTATTATAGACTAGACTATAC
>JAEZYW010000088.1 GCA_023418835.1 Bacillota bacterium
TTCATAACTTCGTCATCTTTTGAATTTGGAAAACCAATTGAGTTTTCAAAATTCCAAGTCAAGCCTATTAGTCTTATTCCCTTTTCATAATAGTACTCTAACTTTTCTATACTGTCGATGCTCTTTCCATCTTCAATAGTTAAGAAACCTGAAATGATTCCTTCACTTTCATTGGATTTTAAGTCTTCGTAATTATAAGCAGGTTTTACAAATCCAGGATGTTTTTTTATTTCACTATGATAATGTTCTATCAGCTCATCAATATACTCATCATCTGAAATCAAATCCCTTCCCAACATCTCATACATTTTTCCATTTAATAAAAAGATAGCAAAAAATTGAGCAATGCAATTTCCTTCTTTTAGCCTTACAAAATCCAAATGGGTTTTGGAATTTTCGTATAAGCTATCCCCCTTCTTTGCAACTGAAGACAACATTAGTGTATCTGCGCGAAAATCAATGTATTTCATATTATCACCTAACTATTATTAAGATTTTGTATTAAACAGATTCGTTTAAGCACTTATTAATTAATCAGTATATTATAAGTCTTTTGATAATACAATATTTGTAACAATTATTAAGTTTTTATAAGTTTTAGTCTAAATATTTACTATTTCCCTAACAATATGTTATTATTAACCAAAAGAACCTTTGAAGGTGGTAAGCATTAAATGAAATTTTTTAAAACTTTTTTAATATCTCTATTGTTATTTATAAGCGTTGGTGCTTATATGTTTTTTATTTCTTCTGAAGGAATTCCTTCCACATTAGCTGATAATTCTAATGTGGAAAGTGAAGAAGAAACAGATGTATCTTCAGATGTGGAAGATAAAAAACAAGACAATGAAGTAGATAAAAAAACTCAAAATAAACTTGTGGAAAAAGCTGATGTAGTTGCTTTTGATAATAATAAAGTGACATTCATTCTATTAGGTGTAGACGCTTTAGACGAAAAAGAAAAATCGGACATTAGAACCGATACCATAATCGCTGTAAAATGCGATTTTAATACAGGAGAAATGAAACTTTTGTCTATTCCCAGGGATACAAGACTTTTAATAAAGGGAGCCTTAGACAAAGTCAACCACGCATATATTTACGGTGGAATTGACTTGACAATGAAGACTATAAATGACTTTTTAGGTACTGACATCGACTATTATGTAATGATAGACTATAGAGCCGTGGAAGAAATTGTAGATGCCATTGGAGGAGTTGCGCTAAATGTACCTAGAAGAATGGAATATTACGATCCCACAGTGGATTTCAGAGTTGATTTAAAACCAGGGCAACAAATACTCGACGGAAATAAGGCAATGCAGTATCTTAGATGGAGAAAAAATAACGCCATGACTGTAGGATATCGAGAAGGTGACGTTGGAAGAATAGAGGCTCAACAATATTTCTTAAAAGAGTTTATTAAACAAACCCTAACTCCTAGAAATATTACTAAACTTCCTAGAATTGTACAGACATATTTAAGAAGAGTAGATACAAATATTCCAATTAAACACATACTAAACGGAATTTCCCTAGCAAATAATTTGGATGCTGAAAATGTACAAATGGAAATAATTCCAGGATATGGACAATATGTAGACGACGTTTCTTACTATTTAGTTAAGAAGAACCAACTAAAGGATCTACTGAAGGAAATGGGATTTAAAGAATAAAATAAGGTCTGATTTGGATTTATCCAAGTTCAGACCTATTATTTTTAAAGGAAAAAGAGTTAGCTCCATAAATGAATTAACTCTTTTTTGTCACTATAGTTATTTATCTAGTAGTGTATCAATTTTTGATTTGTCGAATCCTACTATTTCTTCTTCGTCTATAATTACAACAGGAACTCCTGTGTGACCTTTTGCCATAAGTTCTTCTCTAGCTTCCCTAGATGTTGAAATATTTTTTTCTTCGTATTCTACACCTTTTTCAGTTAAATAATCTTTTGCAAGTGTACAATATGGACAAGTTGAGCTTGTATATACTACTACGTTTTTCATTTTTTATTGATCCTCCTTATGAATCTTTATTCTAATATAAGTTTACCCCTACTATCTATTATTAAACAATGGGTGAACTACTTTTATTTTAAGTATGGGAGACGTGATCTAAGCCTTGAGTTAGCAACTCCAAAACGTGTTCGTCATCTAAACTGTAAAGAACTTGTCTACCTTCTTTTCTAGATTTTATAAGTTTTAAATCTTTCAACTTTCTCAGCTGGTGGGAAGTAGCAGATTGACCCATTTCAATATCAAGGGAAATGTTATTAACGCTTAACTCCCCATTTATCAAGGCAAAAATAATTTTAAGTCTAGTTGGATCTCCTAAACTCTTAAATATTTCAGATAATTTTTCTAATGTTTTGTCGTCAATTTTCAACTTTCCCCGCTCCTATCAATTTTTCTGATAATGACAAAAAGTCTTCTAAAGAAAGATTTTCCGCCCTGCTATTCTCATCTATACCCAATTTTTCTAGAATTTCTAAAACTACAGATTTTTCTAAATTTAGACCAGAGGAAATGGAATTTAATACGGTCTTTCGTCTCTTTCCAAACCCAGCCCTTAAGACTTTTTCCAAATTCTCCACTTCTTTAATATCTATATTATCTCTTATGGTCAGTTTTAAAACTGCAGAGTCCACCTTTGGTTTTGGCATAAAGACAGTTTTGGGAACATTCATAAGGATTTTAGAATCCCCAAAATATTTTAAAAATACAGATATGCTGCCGTATTCCTTTGAATTCATATCGGCAACAATTCTAGTGGCAACTTCTTTTTGCATCATGACAATCAATTCAGAGATAGAAGTTTGAGATTTTAAAAGATACTCTAAAATAGGAGTAGTTATATAGTACGGCAAATTTGCCACAACTTTAAAACTTTCTCCTTGAAATTTTTCCCTAGCAATAGACTTTAAATCAGTTTTTAGAATGTCAGAAAAGACTATCTCCACATTTTCTTTGTCTCCAATAGTCTCTTCTAAAATTGACTTTAAACTTTCATCTATTTCCACTACCACTATTTTTTTGGCAACATCTGCCATACTTTTTGTCAACGTTCCAATTCCCGATCCAATCTCTAAGACATTTTCATTTTCGATTAGACCTTCTTTTATAATTTTGTCCACTATATTTTGGTCTATTAAAAAGTTTTGCCCCAAAGATTTGGTAAAGGAAAAATCGTGTCTATCCAATAATTCTTTAATCTCTCTAGGAGAAGTTAGATTCATTATTTATCTCCTCTATCATTTCTTCTAGATCTCTTTTCTTAATACCGAAGGAGTTTAGTTTAGTCAAAAAAGCTTTTGCATTTCCGTACCCTATTCCCAGTCTTTCTCCTAAAATTTCTCTAAGTTCCTTAGAATTGGGATTTCCACTTAAACCGTATCTGATTATGTCCTTTTGATTAAATTCTTCTACGTAATCGTGAAATTCAGGTTTCGCATCTAATATTGCTTTTTTAATATCCTCAGGAGTTGCATTTTCTACCCCAATATTGTCTCCTTTTAAAGCTTTTCTTTGAGGTAAGAAGGCGTGTTTAGCAGAGGGAATAAATTCAGAAATGTCTTTTCTAATTCTCTTTCCCACATAGTCTGGGTCAGTTAATATTATTATTCCCCGCTCCTTAGAAATCTTTTTTAAATTTTCTTTTAATTTTTTTCCATATGAATAGCCGTGGGTTTGGATGATGTCAGCTTCTACCGCTTTTTTAACAGCTGCCTCATCATCCCTACCCTCGACTACTATTATTTCTTTTATTTTCATAAATTTAAATCTAATCTATAAAATCTAGCCACATTTTCGTCTGTCGCCTTTTCCAATTCTTCTAAAGTTATTCCTCTGAGATTTGCAATATTTTCAGCAGTATGCCTTACATATTTTGGCTCATTTCTCTTTCCTCTAAAAGGAACGGGAGTCATGTAAGGGCAATCTGTTTCCAATAAGAGACGATCCAAGGGAACTTCTTTAGCCACTTCCTTAGGAACTCTTGCGTTTTTAAAAGTCGTTGCCCCTCCCAGAGTGATATAAAATCCCAATTTCATATACTCTCTCATAAGTTCTACGCTACCAGAGTATAGATGCATCAGAGCTGAAAATTTTTCATTTTTTTCTTTTCTAGCTTTTAATATGTCAAAAGTCCTTTGATGGGCCTCCCTCGAGTGAATCACAACTGGCATATTTAATTCTTCTGCCAAATCTAGGTGGGCATGAAAGCATTTTTCTTGAACTTCTGGAGAAGGACTGTCTTCGTAATAATTGTCTAACCCTGTCTCTCCAATTGCAACTACTTTTTCCATAGTTGCTAAATCCTTAATTTTCTCAAAAGTCTCTTTAGAAAATTCGTCAGCATTTAAAGGGTGGATTCCCACAATTGCGTAGACATTTTCGTAATTTTTTGCGTATTCCACAGAACTTTTACTAGTTTCTACACTACTGCCACAGTTGAAGAAATAATCCACTCCATCTGATTTTAAATTTGATAGAATTTCATGTCGATCTTTGTCAAATTGTTTATCTTCTAAATGTCCGTGAGCATCTATCATTAATCCACCTTCGCTCCGTCTGCAATGTCTTCGGAAACAGTTGCAAGGGTCAAATTTCCATCCTCATCTTGGGCTGCTAAAAGCATTCCCGCAGACTCAATTCCCCTGAAGTTATGGGGCTTCAAATTGTCTATAATTAGAATTTTTCTTCCTTCCAATTCTTCTGGTGTGTAAAATTCTTTTATACTGGAAACTAAAGTTTTTCTTCTCTTTCCAATTTTTAATTTTAACACGTAAAGTCTGTCGGCGTTAGGATGGTTTTCACATTTTTCTATTAAAGCAACTTTTATATCTAGCTTTGCAAAATCATCTAAGGTAATTTCTGGTTTGATATCCTCTTCTTCTGGTTCTTCCTCAATCGGACTATCTTTTCTCTTTTCCAGTTCCCTTTTAGAAATTAACTCTTCGTTTCTTCTCAACATCTCTTCTACTTCAACTTCCACATCCAACCTTGGGAAAATTATTTCTTTTTTCTCAACTTTGGTTCCCGCTTTTGTAAGTCCCCATTCCAGTGCTTCTTCTCTAACGGGAGCATTTGTAATTCCAAGTTGTTCTCTGATTTTTTCGCTAGTTTCAGTTAATATTGGATACAAAATCACGCTAATAATTCTAAGGGACTCAGCTAAGTTATACAAAACCGTATTAATTCGATCTTTGTTTTCGTCCTTTGCTATTATCCAAGGTTCGGTTTCATCAACGTATTTATTTGTTCTTCTGATGAGACTCCAAAGCTCTTCTAAACTGTCTGCAAAATTGTAGCTTTCCATTGAGTCTTCAACTTTTCCAAGAATAGAAAGTGCTATATCTTTTAATTCATTGTCTAAATCTGTATATTCAGAAGGGGGATTTATTATTCCTCCGTTATATTTTTCAATCATAGAAACAGTTCTGGAAACGAGATTACCCAAATCATTGGCTAGGTCTGAATTTAATCTATTTAAGAATTTTTCTCTTGTAAAAGAACCGTCGTATCCAAAGGTAAACTCTCGAAGTAGGAAATATTTCAAAGCGTCTACTCCATATGCTTCTACAATTGGTTCTGGATAGAAAATGTTTCTTTTAGATTTACTCATCTTCTCGTTGTCAAATAAAATCCAGCCGTGTCCAAATACTTGTTTTGGAAGTTCTAAATCCAATGCCATTAAAATTGCAGGCCAAATGATAGTGTGGAATCTTACTATTTCTTTTCCCACAAAATGTATGGTATTATGCCAATATTTGTCAAATTTTTCTTGGTCATGACCATAGCCTATTGCAGTTAAATAGCATGATAAAGCATCTATCCAAACGTAGACGACGTGTTTTTCGTCAAAAG
>JAEZYW010000107.1 GCA_023418835.1 Bacillota bacterium
ATTCAAGTTCATAAATTACATTAGATAGGGCAACCATGGCAGCAGTTTCTGCTCTTAATTTCTTTTCTCCCAATGAAACTGATCTAACTCCAGCTTTATTTAAAGTTACAATCTCTATTAGTTCAAAACCGCCTTCTGGCCCTATAATAATGTTTATGTCACCGCCTCTATATCTATCCAGAGCTTCTTTTATAGTTGTAGTTTTTTCTTCCTCATAAGGTACAATTGAAAAATCATTTCGATAAATATGTTTAAATAGTTCTGAAATTTCAATGGGGTGATGGACTTTAGGAATATATTTAGACTTCGATTGCTTACTAGCATCATTTACTATCCTTTGCCATCTTCCAACTTTGTCAAATTCCTTTCCTCGTATATTGGGAATAGTCCTCATTGTAATCATTGGATAAAAATTTGTAACTCCAATTTCTGTGCATTTTTGCAAAACAAAATCTGTCTTATCTCCTTTTAAAATTGAAAAAAACAAATTAATATCAGGTTTGGAGTCTATTTGAATTTTTGAATAGGAAATTATTTTTGCCGTTTCACTATTTATATAAATTAGCTCATAGATTTTATCTCCCACTACAGCTTCAAAAGTTTCTCCCTTTTTAAATCTCAAAACCTTATCCATATGAAACTGATCGTCTTCTGGAATATTAAATACTTCTCCTTCTATATTTACATCTTCACCGAAAATTCTATGCATCTTTGAGCCTCCCCACTAATGAAACCCACTCATTTTCAATTGACTTATCTATTATTTCAAAATTATTATCTATTAATGCATTTTCGACTAAATGACATCTTTCTTCAATGATTCCAGATGAAATAAAATACCCTCCTGGATTTAAATAATTTTCTATGTCATTTAATAAAAGAACGAGAACCTCCGCTACAATATTAGCAACAATTAAATCTGCTTTTTCATCTATATTGGAAAAAAGATCGCTAATTCTAAATTCCACATCTACACAATTTAATTTTGCATTTTCTTTAGCTATTTCAACTGTCTGTTCTTCTAAATCTGTTCCAATAACAGATCCTGCCCCTAAAAGTTTAGAAGCAATTGCCAATATACCAGAACCACTTCCAATGTCTAATACACTATTTCCTGGGATTAAATATTTTTCTAAATGTTCTAAGCACATTTTAGTCGTCTCGTGTCCACCAGTTCCAAAAGCCATCCCAGGGTCTAGCTCCAATACAAATCTGTTGTCTATGTTATCGTACTCTTCCCATGTGGGTTTTATGGTAAATTTGTCTCCTATCTCCATGGTAGAGTAAAAACTTTTCCAATTATTTTTCCAATCCTCATCGTCAATTTCTCTCAAAGTAACTTTGCCCAAATTCTTTTCATTAATAACTTCGATTAAATCTTTAAAATCAGAATCTGAATCCCCGTAAAGTTTGACAGTAATTCCATCATAGACTTCTTTAAAAACCTCTTTGTCAAAAAAGTCCCAACGTCCTTTCCTGTTTTCAACTTTTTCAATTCTAGGGTCTATTAACTCAAAGGAATAAAATTCTTTGGTGTAGAGCTCTTGTTCTAATACTTCCCAATCGTCATATTCAGTTGTAATAATTAATTCAGTCCATTTATTCATCAATCAAATAAGTCCTTTATTTTACTAAATATACCTTTATTAGACTTTTCTAAATCTTTTCCTTGAAGCTTGCTAAGTTTTTCTAAAATTTCTTCTTCTTCGCTACTTATATCTTTAGGAACGTGAATTTTAAGGGTAACATAGAGGTCTCCGTGACCTTCTCTTTGTAGAAATGGAGCTCCCTTACCTTTAATTTTAATTATATCTCCAGATTCTGTACCTTTTTTAATCTTTTCTTCTACAATTTCAGTAATTGTTGGAATTTGAATTTTATCACCTAAAACAGCTTGGGGATAGGTAATCGGGATTTCTATAAATAAATCTGATCCTCTTCTTTTAAAAAACTCATCTTCTTCAACATTTATAAATATGAGTAAATCTCCAGCCGGTCCCCCATGTAATCCGTGGTTACCTTCTCCTCGAAGGCTAATTACAGAACCAGTATCTACTCCTTTTGGAATGTTTATTTTTATACTCTTTCTGACATACTCTCTTCCAGATCCAGAACAATCTTTACAAGGCTCATCTACTATGACCCCAGAACCGCCACAATCTGGACAAGTCATTGTCTGCATAACTTGCCCCATAAAGGATTGGGTAACTTGTCTTACAGTTCCAGTTCCGTGACAAGTCGGGCAAGTTCTTACAGATTCTGGATTTTCTGTTTTTTCGCCATTACAAGTTTTGCACTCTTCTTCTCTTTGAATTCTAACTTCTTTTTCGACGCCAAACATCGCTTCTTTAAAAGATATATTCACTCTAGTTTGAACATCGCTTCCGATTGTTGGAGCATTTGGGTTTCTTCTACTTTGTCCACCAAATCCACCAAAGATATCAAATAGATCATCAAAAATATCGCCAAATCCAGAATAACTTCCTGAACCGATATTACCATTTAAACCATCTTCGCCATATCTATCGTATATACTTCTTTTATCTTCATCCACTAAAACCTCATATGCAGAAGTGACTTCTTTAAACATTTTTTCTGCTTCTTCGTCATTTGGATGTAAGTCTGGATGATATTTTTTCGCTTTCTTTCTATATGCTCTTTTTATCTCACTAATAGAAGCGTTCCTATCCACTCCTAAAATATCATAAAAATCTCTCATCAAAAACTCCCTACTATTTCTTCTTGATAATTATATTATAAAAAATCATAAAAATAAAGCAATATAGCAGACCTGCGGCCTGCTACGATTGCTTTTAATATTATAATCTAATTACTCTTCTTCGTCAACAACTTCATAATCCGCATCTTCTACAGTTTCAGATTCACCTTCTGGTTCTGCTCCTGCTTCTGCTTGTTGCTGTTGTTGATACATTTTTTCACTTGCAGCGAAGAAAGTTTCTTGAAGTTTTTCTGTCTTAGACTTGATATCTTCAATATCGTCACTTTCTATAACAGCTTTTAAATCTGCAATTGCTGCTTCAATATTAGATTTATCTTCTGCATCTAGGCTATCTCCAGATTCTGATAAAGTTTTTTCAGCTTGATACACTGCAGAGTCAGCATTGTTTTTAACTTCGATTGATTCTCTGTTTTTCTTATCTTCTTCTGCATACATTTCTGCTTCTTTAATTTTCTTATCAATATCTTCTTTGGAAAGGTTGGAAGAAGCTGTGATTTTTATGCTCTGTTCTTTACCAGTTCCCATATCCTTAGCATTTACGCTTACGATTCCATTAGCATCTATATCAAAAGTAACTTCGATTTGTGGAACTCCTCGTCTAGCTGGAGCAATTCCGTCTAATTGGAATCTACCTAAAGTTGTATTATCTCTAGCCATTTCTCTTTCACCTTGTAAGATGTGAATGTCTACTGCAGTTTGGTTATCAGCTGCAGTTGTAAAGATTTGAGATTTTTTAGTAGGAATAGTAGTGTTTCTTTCAATTAATCTAGTTGTAACACCACCCATTGTCTCTAGACCTAAAGATAATGGAGTAACGTCAAGCAATAGTAAATCTTTTACATCCCCGCTTAATACCCCACCTTGAATTGCAGCACCAATAGCTACACATTCGTCTGGATTAATGTCTTTTTGCGGTTCTCTTCCTATAATTTTCTTTACTCTCTCTTGTACTGCTGGGATTCTAGTAGAACCACCAACTAATAAAACTTTTTCTATATCAGATGCTTTTAAACCCGCATCTTTTAAAGCGTCATTTACTGGTCCAACAGTTTTTTCAACTAAGAAATCTGTCAACTCATTAAACTTAGCTCTTGTAATATCCATATTTAAGTGAACAGGACCTGCAGCTGTAGCAGTTATAAATGGAAGATTGATACTAGAAGTTAAAGCTGAAGACAATTCTTTTTTAGCTTTTTCTGCAGCTTCTTTAACTCTTTGTAAACTCATCTTGTCATTTCTCAAATCGATTCCTTGCTCTTTTTTAAATTCTTCAGCAATGTAGTCGATTAAAGCTTGGTCAAAGTCATCTCCACCAAGTTTATTGTTTCCTCTTGTGGATAAAACCTCAAATACTCCATCTCCGACTTCTAGAATTGATACGTCAAAAGTACCACCACCTAAGTCATAAACCATTATAGTGTGTTGACCTTCTTCTTTATCGATTCCGTAAGCAAGAGCTGCTGCTGTAGGCTCGTTTATTATTCTCTTAACTTCTAGACCTGCGATTTGCCCTGCGTCTTTAGTCGCTTGTCTTTGTGAGTCTGTAAAGTAAGCTGGTACAGTTATTACTGCTTCAGTTATTTTTTCTCCTAGATATTCTTCAGTGTCAGTTTTAAGTTTTTGCAGGATCATTGCAGAAATATCTTGAGGAGTGTAATCT
>JAEZYW010000157.1 GCA_023418835.1 Bacillota bacterium
GTCGTGATCTGATTCTAATAACTCCAAGCCTTCTGAAGCGTCAACTATATTTACTCCAATAGAACCTTCACCTATTAGATTATCAGCCCAGCTCTCCAACTCACTTCCACTGTAAATAAACATATCACCTTTATTAAGATCGGCAATATCCTTTGCCGATGGTTCCCATCCGTGAACCCCAGAATTTTGTCTAATATTAATAACTTCTATTAGATCTCCTGTTATTGACTTTGTGAAATCATAAAGGGGATAGTTGGAAACATATACTTTTAATTTTTCTTCCCCTGTGCTTACCTTGCTCCCAGATTCATTGGAACAACTAACTAAAAATACTAATGACAAAAATATGATTAAAATACTTTTCTTTTTCATATTTACTCCTTATTCTTTTCTTAGATGCAAATCATTTGCATTATTATAATAATGTAATTATTCTTGAATGTCAATGTACAAATTCCTCTTTTATGATAAAATAGTTTTTAGGTGAAACAATGGATATATTTAAAATTCATGATTTAAAGAAAACAAAAAGTAGAGAAATAATCTACAACAAACTAAAGGAACTCAATGAGCCCATTAGTTCTGATGAACTCCATAAAATGATTTCTGGAGTTGGGAATATAAATTTAGCCACTATATATAGGAATTTGAATACCTTTGTGGAATTAGGTATAATGGATAAAATCGTAAGACAAGATGGAATCGCTTATTATTTTCTAAATAATGAACATTCCCACTATATGGTGTGCGATAAATGTAAGAACCAATTTAAATTGGAAAACTGCCCTATCGATATGAATTATATAAATTTATTAAACAAAAGTGGATTTAAAGCTACTGGTCACACCCTAGAAATTCATGGGATTTGTAGAGAGTGTCAGAATGAAAACATAGACGAAAATGATTAAGATGGTGATTAAGTGTATTGTAACAAGTGTGGAACTAGATTAAGAAAAAATAGTAACTTCTGTCACGTTTGCGGAAATAAAGTTTCAGAAGTAGAAATATACATTAGAAAATCAGAGGATCCAATACCCGATCAACTAAGTATGGGCGAAATGTTTGATAAGCCAGATTTCAAGAAATTAGAACAAAGAGAGGGACGCTTTTTAGATGTCCTGAGATCTTTCAGAATAAAAAAAGATCGACCCCATATTCCCCTTGAAGGAGATAATGAGGTCTCATTAAAATTAAAATCTCCAATTAAAGAAAAGCCCGAGATTAAAGAGTTGGAATTTTCAGATAGTGATTTTTCGAAGAAAGAAACCTTATCAGAAAAAGAAGATTTCGAAGAATTTGTCCCTCCTATATTTGAAATTAGTAACAAATCTTCAATTCAAGAAAAAGTGGAAGACTTTAATGAGTTGGACAAAATAGATGAAGAAATAAATTCCCCCAAAGGACCTTCAGTTTTTAAAAGATTTTTTGAATACATGAAAGAAGAGGAAGTTTATGACAAAAACATCTTAGACCGAAAGTCCAATGAAACTGAAGATAAAGAATTGGATTTGACAGATGCTCAAATTATTTCTAGCGATGAAGAAGTTCTAGAGGGTGCTAGTTTAGAAGAAAATGTAGTAATAGATCCTTCCGAATCAGAAATTGACTATACAGATTCAGATTCTGAAATAGAAATTGATGAAATAAAGGAAAAGAGTCCATCTATTTTTAGTAAACTCAAATCTTTTCTAAAGGAAGAAGACGAGGACAATCTTTTGGATCTGAGTCCTGATGAATATTCAGATTTAGTTTATGGACAAGGAAAATTAGAAGATTTGGAAAAAGAACCTCTTTTAGAAATCAAAGAGGGAGAAGAGCCTGAAAAAGATTTTCAAGAATTCCAAGTTCCAGAATTTGAATTAAAAGACGAGGAAAAAATAGAAACTGACCTCTTGTCTGAAGAAAGTGAAGATGAAGAAAAACCTAGTTTAATTGACAACATAATGGGTTTCTTTGGTCGTTCTAAAAAAGATGAAATCCCTGAAGAAGATTTGGAGGACTATACTGAAGAAGAAGATTTTGAAGAGGAACAGCCTTATACAATAAAATCTACTTATTCATATACGGATACTGAAAAAACTATAAGATATTCTAAAACAGTAATAGATTCTTATTTGAGCAAAGCTGAAAACGGCGAATTAGATTTTGATGATTTAGATTCTATTGAAGAACTACCTCGAGAAGAAGTTATAGAAACTGTTGAAGAAGAGCCCATTGAACCAATTATAGAAGAAGAACCTTTTGTCGAAAAAATTGAAGATGAAATTATAATTGAAGAACATTTACTTTCAGAAGAAGAATATCCCGAAGAAACTGTAGATGAAACTCAATATGAGGAACTTATATTAGACAAAAGAAAAGTTATCGATGAAGAATTAGATTTTGAAACAGTTGAAGAAGTTGCTCCTGTTATTGAAAAAGAAAAGACACCTGGAGTTATATCAAATATAACAGATTTCTTTAAGAGTATTCCTCAGTTTTTCACTGCTACTTCTAAGGACAAAAACGATGGAAAAGAAAAGGACAATATAGATATTATTTTAAACTCCCCTGTGACTTCTGAAGATACAATGCCTTTAGTTTTGTCTAGGGAAGAAAGGGAGATTTTAAATAAAGAAATTGATAAGAGACAAAAGGGTTCTATTGAAGAACAGGTACTAAAGAGAACTAATGTAAGGGTAGCTCCAGTTATGCGTAAGATGATTAATCTAGGGGCGAAGCTGATTATACCTCTATTTATAATAGTACTATCCATTGCCTGCTGGACAATTTCATGGGCAATTTCAAATCCAATATTTATTGGAGTTTTGGGAATAATTAAGTTTTTTATACTATATCTTACAATATCTTTGGCTACCAATTCAGCTTTTAATTCAATTGGCTTAAGATTAAAAAGATCTGTAGTGAGTCTGTTTATATTCTTGCAAATGTTAGTCTATCAAGTTTTAGATGCAGCCTATATAAGATTCACTTTTGTAGAAGGACAAACTGTAGAAGCCTTGTTACACGTTTTAAGTCCAAAGATATTTACAATAATTTTCTTTGGTTTACTTGCCTTTTTACTATTAGTTTTTAACTATAAAAAGATAAAAGAAAGACGAGGAACCTTAGTTTTTATTGGTTGGTATATTGTAATTTCCACTACGGTAACTTTGGTAATAATATTGTTGGAATTGTTCTTCTTTACAATACTCTATTCTCTATTTAAAGAAGCCCTATTCCAATAACATAATTTAATTTAAAAAATAAGTATTTGTTTATTAAAAGGTCGAAGATAATATTCTTATCCTTACCTGCCAAGCCGAGGTAGTAAGAGAAAAAAATTATCAAGACCTTTTCTTTTTTTATCATTGATGGGAGCTCGGAATATTAATAAACTTATCTAAAAGGTCGAAGATAATATACTTTTGAGACCATTACTTGGCCTGCCGGCCTCGAGGGTAGTCGAGAAAGGATTTATCGAGACCTTTGTTCCTTATCAAGAATTATTATTTTACATAAAAAAGACGCCTACAATAGACGTCTTTATAGTCAAATTAATACTGATTATTTTGCATATTCAATTGATCTAGTTTCTCGAATAATATTTACTTTAATTTGTCCAGGATACTCCATCTCGTTTTCGATTCTCTTTGCAATATCTCTGCTAAGAACTATCATTTCACTTTCACTTATAGACTCTGGTTTCACAACAATTCTGACTTCTCTACCTGCTTGAACTGCAAATGCCTTTTCAATTCCTTCAAAGGAATTGGCAATTTCTTCTAGCTTTTCAAGTCGTTTGATATATGATTGCAATGTTTCTCTTCTAGCTCCAGGTCTTGCCGCTGACAATGCATCTGCAGCTTGAACTATGATAGCTTCAATATGAGTTGCTTCCATGTCTCCATGGTGAGACTGTATCGCATCAATTACAGGACCAGGTTCTTTATATCTTTTAGCCAAATCCACGCCTAAAGCTACGTGTGTCGCTTCAAATTCGTGATCAATAGCTTTACCTAAGTCGTGAAGCAATCCAGCTCTTTTTGCCATTCTAACATCAGTACCCAATTGGTCAGCTATAAATGCAGATATTTGAGCTACTTCTATAGAATGTCTTAATGCGTTTTGACCATAGCTAGTTCTATATTTTAACCTACCCAAAGTCTTTTTAATTTCTGGATGGATGTCGTGTATCCCCAATTCGAACACAGCATCTTCTCCTGCATCCTTGATGCTTTGTTCTACTTCTTTGCCTGCTCGTTCGACGACTTCTTCAATCCTAGTTGGATGAATTCGTCCGTCGGTAATTAGTTTTTCTAATGCCAATCTTGCAACTTCTCTCCTTACCGGATCAAAGCTGGAAATTGTAACTGCTTCTGGCGTATCGTCTATAATTAGGTCTACCCCTGTTAAAGACTCAATGGCTCTAATATTTCTTCCTTCTCTACCAATTATTCTCCCTTTCATATCGTCATTCGGTAAACTTACAGTAGTTACAGTAAGTTCAGGAACATAATCTGCAGAAACTTTTTGAACTGCATTTGCAATTACATTTTTGGCAATTTTTTCTGATTCTTCTTTCGTCTTATTCTCGTACTCTTTGATAATAGCAGCAGATTCATGAACAACTTCGTTTTTCAATTCCTCTAACAAAACTTCTTTTGCTTGTTGTGTAGTGTATCCTGAAATTCTTTCCAATTCAGCGATCCTCTGGCTTAACATATCTTCAATTCTGTTTTCTTTTTCTTCCACTTGTTTAATTCTATCTGTAAGAGATTGATCTTTTCTTTCTAGATTAGTGGCTTTTTTATCCAGTTGATCTTCTTTATTGGCAAGTCGTTTTTCATGTTCTGAGTTTTCTTCTCTACGTTTTTTATTTTCCTCTTCTGCTTCAGTTCTCATCTTGTGAATTTCTTCTTTAGCTTCCAAGAGGGCTTCTTTTTTTATAGATTCGCTTTCTCTCTCTGCGTCTATCATTAGATTTTTAGCGTGAGTTTCTGCAGAACCGATTTCTCGCTCTGCGGTTTGCTTTCTCATCATGTATCCAAAAGCAATTCCCACGATTCCAATTATCAAATAGATTGCGTATTCGATGAAGAACACCTCCCCTTCAATATTTAGTTTTCAAGTTTCAAATTTCAAATTTTATTTTCAGTATGAATTTAAATAACTATACTATATAATTTTATATCATTTATGAAATATATTCAACTCTTAGTTTCATTGAGGATTACAGAAAATGTTAAAATAAAAACAAATGTAAATTAAATTTTAATAATCTAAAATAAATCCGCCTATTCTTCGTATTTTTCTACAAGGGAAATCCCATTTTCTTGACTGACCCTATAAATATTTTTAGAAAGAGAGGCTAGATGAGAGTTGTGTGTTATCATGATAATTTGCCGCTGCATTTGTTTAGAAAACTGTACCAAAAAATCTCCTATATCGAAAGTGTACTCCTCGCTGACGTGTTTTGTTGGCTCGTCTAAGATAAGGGGACCTTCTATTTTAGGATTTGAGTTTTCTAAAAAAGACATTCTCAAAGCTAAACTGACAATGTCTACAATACCCCCACCCTTTGAAATATCCGGTTTAGTCTTTATAATTCCATTTTCATTTTCTTCCACTATAAAAAATTCTGCGCTGGAATTGTTTCTCTTTTCAGTGATTTCAATTTCAAATTTATAGTCCTTATCGAATATATATCTTAAGCTCCTAGTTGCTAAATTTTCTATTTGAATTTTTCCTTGTTCTCTAGCATATTGGGAAGTCTTTTGAAAAAGTATTAACACCTTTTCCAAAGTATCCACTTCGTCTGAAAGTTTCTCTACTTCTTCAACTAAAGACTTTTCTTCCTTTTCCAACATCTGCTTCTTAGCATTTTCGGAATAATAATGTCGTTTTAAAAGGCTAATATTATCTTCAAGAGCGTTCATTTTAGTTAGTCCTATTCAAAATATCTTTAGGAATCATGGAGTCGGCTTTTTCTAGCATATCTTCAATTTCTCTTTTTAAATTTGCTATCTCCGCCTCTAAATTCTTTGGATCCACTCCCAACTTTTCCAATTCTTCTAAATATTGTTTTTCTTGGGTTTTTAGTTGATCCAATTGACCTTCAGCGCGATTTTTCAAATCCTTCGCCTTATCAATATTATCCTTTAATTCTTTTAATTTAACTTCGTAATTCACAACTTCCTCCTCATTCCATTAAGTGTTTCAATATATCTTGGATGTCGTCTCCGTCTATAGGTTTAAAACAAGTTGGACATTTTTTTTCTTTCTTAAGATACTCAAAATACTCTTCTGTGTCTTTTTCTAATTTAGATTCTAATTTTTTTATTTCTATACTTTCATTCCTGATTTTATCTTCTAAAGTTTTCAATTCCACTTTTTTAGATTCTAAAATCTTCAATTTTTCATTTTGAATATCTATTTCTTCGGCAATCAAATCTGATTTGCCAATCTCATCAAATTGCTTGATATAGTGATTCCCTTTGGATATCCTAGATTTTAATAGGGTTAATTCATTGAAAAACTTGACAAATATACCGTATTTTCCTATCTTATCCCTTAAAATAGATTCATTTTTTGAAATTAATTCTAAATTTTTTAGTTTAGAAAAAGTAGTTTCATTTTCTTCTATTCTTTTTATAATTACCTTTAATCGATCTGATATATTAGACAAAACTTCCAATTTTCTGTTATGGGAATCTATACTTGGAAGAATTTTTCCCGCTTTGTCTGCGCCCTTTAAATTTTCTATTAAATTAGATTGAAAAATTCTATTGGATTGGACTTTTGAAAGTCTTTCATTTAAACTTTGAAATTTTTCTAGTCTGGAAAATTTTTCGAATATTTCAAAATATTTTCTCTCGACCTCTTCAATGCCAGCTAGTCCCTTTACTTGAGATTCAAAGCGCGATATATTTGTTAATGTATTGGTATAGCTAAGATTTATACTTTCTAAAATTTGTAAATTGTGTTCTACTTTTTCTTTAACCCTTTGTATCTCTTCTAGTTTTTGAATTGTAATTTCAAGATCTTCTAGATATTCATAACTTTTTAAATCTTCACGTAGGGTGTCTAAATTTTCCTTAGAAACTTTTAAGACATTTCTTTTATTCCTAAGATCTTGATTTGTCTGAGTTAAAGCGTAATCTACAACATCTGCTTCTACTAATTTCCCAATTGCTGCAGCCTTTGTTCCGGGAGTGTCCGATAATAAAAAAGGTCCCTCCAATTGCTCTGCCATATTTAAGGAGCGATCCTCAGTTGAAGTAAAGCTCACTTTTCGAATTTTTGTCGCCTCAATTACTTCCTTGGGAACTTTCACACCAAATCCTTCAAAGACTAAAACATTTCCATCTGGATAAGTCAGTTCGTATCCATTCCTACTTTTCCTTCTGTATCGATTGACTATTATTCCAGTGTCGAAGAAAACTTTTACAGAAACGTAATCTTCCCCTTCCCTTACGAAATAATCCCCTTGGGGCTCGTTGTATAAAGCCCATTTCAACGCTCGAAAGATAGCCGTTTTTCCAGAATCAGTTGAGCCTATTATTGCGTTTAGTCCTTCTTTAAATTCCAATTGAGAGTACTTATGGGATTGAAAATTTTCCAGTATTATTTTAGTAATCTGAATCATTTATTGCCTCCTTGGCTTGATCCAAACGAAGTTTAGCCTCATTTCTAACTTTAAGTTCAAAGTTTTCATTATCTCCTATAGAATTCAAAATAGATTCCACATCTAAAAGGTCTAAGTCTATATTTTGATGTACTGAATCGGAAAAAATTGTAAGTCTCTCTTCCCTTAGCTGACTTTCCTCTATAACTTTTCTATCTAATACTTCTTCTCCTGGCTTTGCACATTTAAAATATCTCTCTTCTAAATTGATGCCATCTTCATCTAAATCTATTTCTAAAAATTTTGGCCTTCTCTTTATTTCAGCCACACTATTTGTAATTCTCACCATGCTTCCAGGGTTAGAAAAATATTTCCCGTTATGAATTTGAGTTGGAAATCCAGAGTGATAGTGTCCTGCTAAAGTGATATCTGCATCGGTATCTAAAATTTCTCCAACTAATATGTGGGGAATTCCTTTAATAAATGGTTTGTCCATTAAGAAACCATGAACTACATTTATAATGTAATCTGCATCTGTTTTTAAATCATCCCTTTTAACTATGTAACTATCTTTACTTAAATCCAAATCCGATGAATAGTCTTTTCCCAATAATAAAACTTTTATTTTGCCATCATCTAATTCAATTCCTTCATCGGGGATAAGCCTAAGGACTTTCAAATTGTCCAAAAGTCCTAACATGGATCTATTTAAAGTTTCTGTATTATAGCCGAAAATATCGTGATTTCCAGCTACAATATAAATGGGCATATTAAAATCAGCCAATATTCTACCCACTTCTCCCGTAGATTTTATCGCAGAATCGGGTCTATCAAAAAGATCTCCCCCGTGGATGACAAAATCCACCTGCTTTTCATTGGCATAATTTTTTATCTCTTCTAATTTTAGTAATATATTCTCATAAAAGTTGTCAGTACGATTCCTTGGATTAGTGGCTCTAATATGAGTATCTGTAAAGAAGAGTAGTTTCATGACTACTCTTCTTTCTCGTCAAAAAGCATTTGAACTTCTTCAAGTTTGCCTTCTTCTATCTGCTGTGTAAGTTCTTTTGGAATATTCAAGTTATAATGTTCTCTAACTTTTAATTCTACTTCTTGGAGAATTCTAGGATTGTTTTCCATATAAGCTCTGGCTGCGTCTCTACCTTGACCCATCCTATCCCCTTGATATGAATACCAAGAACCTGCTTTGTCAATTATGTCTGCATTTGCTGCAGCATCTATAATTCCACCTAATTTAGAAATTCCTTCTCCATAAATTATGTCAAATTCTGCAGTTTTAAATGGGGGAGCAACTTTATTCTTTACAACTCTAGCTCTCGTTCTATTACCTAAAAATTCGTCACCTTTTTTAATATTGTCAATTTTTCTAATATCAAGTCTAACTGAGGAATAAAACTTCAAAGCTCTTCCCCCAGAAGTGGTTTCAGGATTCCCAAACATAATTCCAACTTTTTCTCTCGATTGATTAATAAATATAACCGTAGTGTTGGATTTGCTAATGGCACCGGTAATTTTTCTCAAAGCCTGGCTCATAAGTCTTGCTTGTAATCC
>JAEZYW010000005.1 GCA_023418835.1 Bacillota bacterium
ATTTATGTCAGCGTGGGCATCAAAGTAGATAATTCCTGGATTTTCGTAATTATTTAAAACTCCCTTTACAGTACCCAGTACACTAGAGTGATCCCCACCTAGAACCAAAGGCAATCTATCTTTTTTAATTATTCTGTCTACAATGTTTGAAAGATTTTCGTTAACATCTTTTACAATCTTTAAATGATTCAAATTCTCAGGAGATTTTTGCAAATTGTATTCTCCTCTAACCACCATATTTCCTAAATCTTCTACAGAATAATTCATGGCTTCCAATCTATCAATTAACCCAGCTATTCTAATAGCTTCTGGTCCTAATCTAGTTCCCAATTGACTAGCTCCCATATCTAATGGTACACCAATAATTGAGATATCGTTTTTCAATCTATTTTCCATTGTTCCTCCAAAAATATATAAATGACATACAGATAGATTATACCCAATAGATTGAGTTTGTAAAGATTTGTACAATAAAGATGACTAATGTGAATCATATTAAATATTTATTTTAGTCCATATTCCAGATTTATATCTTAAAGTGGCAGCAATAGCTCTCAAGCTTTGATCCATTAGCAAAGCTATCCACGCTCCAAATAGTCCCACTTTTAAAACCATAAGCAATATATATGTTACTATTGGTCTTATTATCGCAATGATTATGAGGCTATATTTTGCTACATATTTTGTATCTCCGGCTCCTTTAAGAACTCCTGAGTTTACTAAACTAAAAGTTTGTGGAAAGGATGCAATTGCAACAATTATTAATATTTTTGCCCCCATCTCTATTGCTGTCGGGTTTTTTGTGAAAATCCTCATTATCTGATATTTAAAAATAGCAAATATAGAAAATCCTAGAACTGACACAACCAATCCTGTTAATTGACCAATTTTAGCATAAATTTTAGCAGCATTAGGATCTTTTCTACCAAGCATCTGGCCGGTTGTAGACGATGTAGCTGTGCCAAGACCCATTGCAACTGAATAAAATATATCGCAAAGATTCATACAGATATGGTGTACTGCCAAGTGAATAGCTCCTAGATTTGCAACCATTATTGTATACAGGTACATTCCTATACGTTCAAATATTTGTTCAGGTATGGTACCTTTGGATACATAGAATACACTATTTAAAATTTTTAATTGAGGTTTCCAATTTAAAGAATCCAATCTTAAAATTGAGCTTTCTCTTTGCAAAACAAGTAATACAATTATCAAAGTTAGAATATTACCACAAAGAGTCCCTATCCCTACTCCAATTATTCCTAGTTTAGGTAACCCCAACTTCCCAAAAATAAATCCATAATTTAGTATAACGTTTAATACATTTCCTGCTAAATTCGAAATAAATATTATTTTGGTATTTCCCACTGCAACTAAGGCACCGTTTATAATCATTGTAATAGAATTGAAAAATAAACCTACAAAGATTATTTGTCCATAATACTTTGCCATTTGAAAATAAGCTGGCTTAGCTCCAGAAATTACTAGTATATTACTGAATAGTAAAATTGAAATTGATAATAAAATAAAATATATGCCGCTAGTCAAGGTTAAAGATTGTTTTAAAATGCTCGTCATCTCTTTTAGCTTTCCTTCCCCGTATCTTCTAGCAACAACAGCCGTTACGGCAACTGCTAGAGCTCTTGCAATCAAAAGAATCATCATCTTGGGTTGACTTATAATACCGATTGCAGCTTGTGCATCAGTCCCTAAAGTCCCTGCCATTGCTAAGTCCACAGACGACAAAAGATTAATCAAAAAACCTTCAGCAGCTGCTGGCCAAGCTATATGAAAAAAATTCCTGTAAGCTTCACTTTTTGATTTTATAGTTATGTTATTAATTCCGAAAATTTTCGTTATTCTTATCTGATCCACTTCTCCTCCATTATCAACTACTTAGTCTACAAGAAAAATCTATTGTTGAATTTAATAATTCCTTAGCATAATGGTTATTAACATTTTTTAGATTATTGACATCGATTTTTTCTACAATCTCTCCATCTTTCAAAAAAACTACTTCATCACATATATAAGTTATTGAAGTCAAATCATGAGTGATAAATATATAAGTCAATCCTTGTTTCTCTTTTAATTCCTTTAATAAATCCATTATTTGAATTTGTGTATGGGAATCTAGAGATGAAATAGCTTCATCTAATAAAAGAATTTCAGGTTTGCAAGCTAAGGCTCGAGCAATGCACACCCTTTGAAGTTGACCTCCAGAAAGTTCATAGGGTTTTCTATTCAATAAATTGATATCCAAACCTACTAACCCCATCAACTTCTCGATCTCTATTTTTCTATCACACTTTATACAATCTTTTTTCTCACAAGCTAGAAGACCTTCTTTAACTGTTTCTTCCACAGTAAAAAATGGATTTACAGAGCTAGTATAGTCTTGAAATACTATACTCATTTGATTTATTAAAGCTTTTCTATCACTAGAACTTTTTATTTCCTTACCATTTGAAAAAATTTGACCTTCTGTAGCCTTCAAAAGTCCCATGGATATTCTGCCAAGTGTGGTTTTCCCACTTCCACTCTCTCCTAAAATTCCTAAACATTTTCCTTGTTGAACTCTAAGATTTATATTATTTAAAACTCTTATCTTTTCTCTTCCAAAAATTCTATTTTGATTTTCTTTTTTAAATTCCATAGATATATTAATTAATTCTAACAACTTAACCCCTCCAAAGCATCTTGGTAGCTTCTTAACACCTTTAATTTATTATCAATTAACATTTTTGAATAAGGAGACTTGGGCTTGTTTAGTATGTCATCGAAGGTACCATAGTCTACTATTTCTCCACTATTCATAACAATTAGTTGGTCAGCTAGATAAAAAACTTCACCTAAATCATGGGTTACATACACTAGAGAAGTCCCACCTTTTACAATTCTCTTTAGCAATTTCAAAATTTCAAATTGTTTTATTTTATCTATAGCACTAGTAGGC
>JAEZYW010000048.1 GCA_023418835.1 Bacillota bacterium
GAGTAATCTTGGGGATAACAGCTCTACGCGGCTGGTTATACGGAAGCAGCCCAATAGATTCTTTGAAATTTAAAGAGTCCTTGGAAGAGATTAAATCAAAAATTGATGAAGGATTTATAAAAAATTATATTAAAGAAAAAATTCTAGAAAATCCTCAAAAAATTCATTTAGTTGTAAATCCAAAGCCTGGTTTATTCCAAGAAAAGGACGAGAAATTAAATGAAGAACTTAAAAAATATAAAGAAAGTTTATCAGAAACAGAAATTCAAAAACTAGTTGAGGAGACAAATAGTCTATTTGAATATCAACTGAAAATGGATTCTAAAGAAGATAAAGATACGATTCCAAAGCTACAACTGGAAGATATCTCTCCGGGAGTAAAAAGGTTTAACGTAACGAAAGACGAGACAAATGGAATGACCTCCTTGTTGACAGAGGAGTTTACAAATGGAATTTATTACTCGACTTTTGCTTTTGATTTGAAAAACTTAACAAGAGAAGAGATTCCCTACGCAGGAATTATAAGGGATCTTTTAACTTCCATCGATACAAAAAATTATAAATTTAAAGATTTAAACAATCAAATCGACATTCACACTGGCGGAATAAACTTTGCAACTTCCACAGTAGAAGAAAAAGATTCTTCAGAATATGCAGCTATCATGGGAGTTAGCGGAAGATCAATTCCTGAAAAAATTGGCAAATATTTAGAACTTTTAGAAGAAATTCTATTGGAAACTAAATTTGAAGACGTCGATAGGATTAAAGACGTCTTGACAATGACAAAGGCTGAACTGGAAAGTAATATCGAACAAAGTGGGCACACTTTAATTGTCACAGAAATAAACTCCATGATGAACGATTCAATAGATTTAGGTAACATTATGGGAGGAAGAAAGTATTTATTCTTCTTGAGAGAAGTTATCGAACAGTTGGATAAAAATCCAGATGAAATTCTAGAAAAGCTAAAGACCGTATACGAAAAGATTTTCAATAATAAGTTTGTAATTAGCATTGCAGGAGAAAAATCTTGGTATGAAAATACCAAAAACTGGGCTATGGAGTTTAAAGACAAACTTCCGGAATTTTCTAACAATTTAGAATTTTCTAGGGAAAAAACTTCCAGCATCGCCCTTACAAGCTCTTCCAACGTGGGTTATGTGGGAGACGGATTTAATTATTTGGAATACGGAGAAAATTTCACTGGCAAAATGAGGGTTTTAGCTAGAATTTTAAGTGGAGACTATCTTCACACTCAAATTAGGGCAAAGGGCGGAGCCTATGGAGCTGGAATTTCCATTAATCAAAATGGAACTATCGCAACTTACAGCTACAGAGACCCTAATCTAGACGAAACTTTTAAAGTCTATGACGAAATTTTTGAATACTTGGACAATTTAAATCTAACCCAGGAAGAATTGACTAACTATATCATTTCTACAATGAATCAATTCGACCCGCCAATTACTCCTGCACAATACGCCTCTTTGGCACTTTCTAGACATTTCACAAACTTAAGTGAAGATGAATTGGAAGAATTGAAAAAAGAAGCCATAGAAACGACCCCAGAAGACATCAAGGCTTTTGGAAAGATGTTTAAAGACAGTCTAGATAAAAAATATTACGGAGTTATGGGCTCCAAGGATTTAATTGAAAAATCAAATAGAGAATACGATAAAACTTTAAAAATTGTATAAATCAATTACTGACGCCGCAGATTTGACTGTGGCGTTTTTTTGTATTAAAAAACCTGAGAACTAGATTTTATCTTTGCTCTCAGGTAGATTTTAAATTATTTCCTATTTACTCCCGTATCAATTGCAGCTTGTTTTACTGCTTCTGCTACAGCTGGAGCCACTCTTTCATCAAATGCCGCTGGGATTATATAATCTGATCCCAATTCGTCTTCTGCAACTAAGTTAGCAATTGCATTGGCAGCAGCGATTTTCATTTCCTCATTTATTTCAGAAGCTCTAACTTCAAATGCTCCTTTGAAAATTCCAGGAAATGCCAAAACGTTGTTTATTTGGTTAGGAAAGTCTGATCTTCCCGTTCCCATAACGTCAATTCCACCAGCTTTTGCAACTTCTGGTAAAACTTCTGGAACTGGGTTTGCCATTGCAAATGCAATAGAATCGTCGTTCATGGATTCCACCATTTCCTTTGTCACTATATCTGGTGCAGAAACTCCAATGAAAATGTCAGTTCCCTTCATAGCATCAGCTAGGGAGCCTTTTCTCTTTTCTTTATTTGTAATTTGAGCCATTTCTTTTCTAATTGGGTCTAGGCCTTCGTCATCAGGATCGATAATTCCTCGACTGTTACAAATAATCACATCTTTCATTCCCGCATTCATTAAAAGCTTTGCTATAGCAATTCCAGCTGCTCCTGCACCACTTATCGCCGCAGTTACATCTTCCATTTTCTTTCCAACGACTTTAAGTCCATTAATTATTCCTGCTAATACTACTATTGCAGTTCCGTGTTGGTCGTCATGGAATACTGGTATGTCTAAAACTTCTTTTAACTTTTCTTCAATTTCAAAACATTTTGGCGCAGCTATGTCTTCTAAGTTTATTCCACCAAATGTAGGAGCAATTTGTATAACTGCGTTAATTATGTCGTCTTTGTCTTGGGATTCTAAGCATATTGGAAAAGCGTCCACTCCCGCAAAAGATTTAAACAGTACTGCCTTTCCTTCCATTACAGGCATTCCTGCACGAGATCCGATATTTCCAAGTCCTAAAACTGCAGATCCATCTGTAACTACTGCTACAACATTTCCTTTGTTAGTATAGTCGTAAACTAACTCTTGATTTTCTGCAATATCTTTACAAGGCTCCGCAACTCCTGGTGTATATGCTAGGGATAAATCTTCAGCATTTTCAACTTTTACCTTACTTACAACTTCAATTTTACCTTGATTTTCTTTATGAAGCTTTAACGCATCTTCTCTTAATGACATTTAATTCCTCCTAAACTTTTTTCACTTCTTGACTATATTATAACATATATTGTTTTTCTTGAAAGTAAATCAGCGAACATTTTCCCGTATCCAAATTTCTAAGTTTACTCTAGAGAAAATTTCTACAAAATATTAACTTAAACACTCTAAAAAAGGCAAAGTTATAGTAACCTCGCCTTTTGAAATTTAAACTAAAGGCTCTAAAGCCATCATTCCTCCAATGACTACAGTTGGGTCGTAACCTTCATTTTTAATAAAGGCTGCTCCTGCAGTCGCCCTGTCTCCAGATGCACAAACCACATAAATTTTTTTGTCTTTATCTAATTTGTCGAAATCTTTATACAATTCTTGGAGGGGGATGTTCACCCTTTGTTCTGATAGGGAGTCTTCTTTAATATCTTCTGGCAATCTGACGTCTAAAAGAATAAAATCTTTTTCCAATTCTAAAAACTCTTTAGGTTTTATTGTGGGTAGACTTTCTAGAGTCATGTCCGTTTCTAAGACACTGTCAACTCCTTCGTCTAAATATCCTTTGATATTGTCAAATCCAATTCGCCTAGCTCTCCAATACAATTCGTCTAAAATACAATCTTCAGAAGAAACGTTTAAAACCAAAGGCGTATCCAAAGGAAATAAATTTCCTGCAAACCTAGTAAAGTTTCTAACGCTTAAAAAATACGATCCAGGGATGTGCCCTCCCCAAAAAGCTTCCTTCCCTCTACAATCTAAAATAACCAAATTGGAATCCATAACTTCTTCGAGTTTAACGGGAGAAATTGTTATATCTCCTCCCACAAAGGGAGCTCCCTTTACATTGAAAACTTCCATTTTTTCAAAGTATCTAGGTTTTATTCGCATCTTCCCAAATTCTTCTATAAATTCCTCCCTAGAAGAAACTTGTAGCTGGGGGTTATTTTTCTTTTCGTATCCAATTGTAGAAAAAGGACGATCTTCCATATCATCTCCACAAGCAGATCCCGCTCCATGGGCTGGGAATACCAAAACTCCTTCTCCAAGAGAAAATAAGGTTTCAAAGATGCTATCGTAAAGCTTTCCTGTCATCTCATCTAAATTTTCTTCTCCGTAAAAGTCCGTTCTCCCCAAATCTCCCATAAAGAGACAATCTCCTGTGAAAACTCCAAGGGGATTGTCGTTTTGTCCATGGTAAAATGCATAGCACAAATGTCCCAAGGTGTGTCCTGGGGTGTGAATTGCTTTTATTTTCAAATTGCCTACTTCAAAAGTATCTCCATCAAAAATCTTCTCTCCATATTCATATCCCAAGTCCTCGTGGCCAGAGATATAAATGGGAGCATTGGTCTTTTCACTAAGTTCCATGGATCCAATGATATAATCTTCGTTTCTATGGGTCTCAAAAATATATTTAATTTTCAGTCCTTCTTCTCTTGCCTCATCTAAATAAATTTCCACGTCTCTTCTGGGGTCTATAACTGCCGCTTCCCCCTCATCTCCTATAATATAGGAATAATGGGCAAGACCTTCGCTTTCAATTTTTTTAAAATACATAATTTGTTACCTTCCTAAACTTAGTATCGTAATTCTTTATTTCTTTAGTAATTCTTCTGCAGAAATTCCCGGTTCTGTCATGGAATATAAGTCCATAATCTTGTCTAAGTCTTCTTCACTTACAATTCCACTATCTAGTACCAATTGTCTAACTGGTTTTCCAGTGGAGATTGCTTCTTTTGCAACTTTAGCTGCCGCTTCATATCCAACATGGGGAACGATTGCAGTGATAACGCCAACGCTATTTTCTACTAAATCTTCCATTCTCTCAGCGTTAGCTTCGATTCCATCTATACAGTTAACTCTTAGGGTTTCCATAGCACCGTTCAAAGCTTTAAAAGATTCAAACAATTTGTAAAAGATTACAGGTTCAAAGGCGTTTAGTTCTAATTGTCCACCTTCAGCTGACATTGCAACTGTCATATCGTTTCCAATTACAGAAAAAGCAACTTGGGTTACAACTTCTGGGATAACTGGATTTACTTTCCCTGGCATAATTGAAGAACCAGCTTGTTTTGCTGGAAGATTGATTTCTCCAAATCCAGTTCTCGGTCCAGAAGACATAAGTCTTAAGTCGTTACTCATTTTAGAAAGGTTTACAGCTAAGGTCTTTAAGATTCCAGAAACGTAAACGAAACCGTCTAAGTTTTGAGTTCCGTCAACTAAGTTTTCAGATTGAGTTAAATCTAATCCAGTAACCTTTGCTAAGTTTGGAACAACTTTTTTAACATAGTCCGCATCAGCATTAAGTCCTGTACCAATTGCCGTTGCACCTAAGTTTACAACTGACATAGTTTTTTTAGCGCTTTCAAGTCTTTCTAAATCTCTATTTAGAGCTTTTGCATAGGCGCTAAATTCTTGACCCAATCTAATTGGAATTGCATCTTGCATTTGAGTTCTACCCATTTTGATGTGTCCGTCAAATTCCAATGCCTTTTTCTCAACAGATTCAATTAGTCTTTTAAGTTCTTCTTTTGTCTTGTCAATATATCTAATTATTGCAAGTTTTCCCGATGTTGGAAACACATCATTTGTAGACTGTCCAAAGTTAACGTGGTCATTAGGATGAACGATAGAATAATCTCCCAGCTCTCCACCTAATTCTTCAATTGCCAAATTCGCAATTACCTCGTTTGTATTCATGTTGTGAGAAGTTCCCGCTCCCCCTTGGATTGGATCCACGATAAATTCCTTATCATAGTCTCCCGAAATCACTTTGTCTGCTCCGTGGACAATGGCTTCTTTTATTTTTTCCTCCATCATTCCCACTTCGTGATTTGTAATAGCACAAGCTTTTTTAACCTCTGCAGCTCCACGAATTATTTCACGATCAGTATGAATTCCAGTAATTGGAAAATTCTCTTTAGCCCTTTGGCTGTGCACTCCGTAGTAAGCATTTTTTGGAACTTCCAGTTCGCCCAAAGAATCGTGTTCTACTCTTAAGTCTTTAATATCCAATGTGTTACCTCCTGTGTATTTTCTTTTTTAATACTTATATAATATCTAATACCCTACTTTTATGCAACAAAAAGGCCTTTAGAACTAACATCCTCTAAAAGCCTGATATATAGTTAATTTTCCTCATATTTTTTAATCTGAACGTCTATAATTCCTGGCATATCAAAAATATCTTTTACTATTCCAACTAGCTCATGTTTTGAGAAAAAAGAATCGTCTTTCATAATTAAAAGTTCCAATTCTCCATAGGATGAATCTTCTCCCCCATCCAAATATCTTCTATTTATTTTTACATCGATTATCTCAAAATCATATCCAGCCAATCTCTTTTCCAAATCTTCAATAACGCCATATTTTAATTCCCTATGGACGACGAGTTTTCTAAAGTCTCCAAAGTGTTTAAAGGATTCTTCTTTTTTAGAAATTTTCTTTATTACATTCCACTTGGATTTTTTGTCAATTCGATTTAATACAGTCAAGGTAATCATAACTACAAAAGCGGATATACTACCTAAAAGATATAATCCAGCTCCAACGCTAAGGCCAATGGCTGCACAAACCCAAAGGGAGGAGGCAGTGGTCAATCCCTTCACTTCGGAACCTTCTCAAAGAATTGAACCAGCACCTAAAAAACCAATGCCCGTTATTACTTGGGCAGCTAAACGTAAAGGGTCATTTCCTTGTCCAATGGGATCAAAAGCAGTAGCTGAAATCATCATTATTAAAGCAGCGCCCATTGTAACTAAAATATGAGTTCTAAAACCCGCCGGACTTTTGCTAGTCTCCCTTTCCATTCCAATGATTCCGCCAAAAATTGCAGAAACCACTAACCTTATTACAATTTCACCAGAACTAACATAAATATCTGCCATATCTCCACCTTCTTTTTTTGTAGTTTTCTAAAATAAACTAATTAATTTCAATTCTAAAGACATTTTCAGCCCCTTGGGTTTTCAATGGATAACCTACAAAGGGCTTAAAAAACTATTAGCTTTAAATTTTTAAATGAAGTTTATCTTTTTTTCTTTTCTTCATATAATTTTTTCAGTTTTTCTTCTGTTATATCTCTTCCGGCTTCGTCCACAACTTTAACTTTTAAAATTGTTTCCCTTACACCGGCTCTAAATCTCAATATATATTCCTTTCGAAGCTCTTCTCTTTCTTTTTGTTCTTCTTCTGTTAGATCCCTTTCCCTAGCTATTTGAGAAAGCTCATTTATCCTTGGAAGCAAATCCTTCATATCTCTACGAACTGCCAATATTGCCGGAGCCGTAAAGGCATCTTCTGCCCTTTTAATTATATTTAGATTCCCAATCCTAGCGTATAATCCTGCAAACTCCTCATTGTATCCAAATATTCCTAGAGTGTTAGCCATCTCTTTTACTTCTACATTTCCATTTTCGTCAAAACTCACATATTCGTGGGTCTTGTGGGGAACAAATTCTTGATAAATAAAGTCTTTATCGAAATCCCTCTCCAAATTTTCTTCCCATTCTTCCTGAGTCAAATCTCTACCAGTGTAAACGCCTTGGGAGGCGTTCATATCTTTGGGTTTTATTATAAATTTGTCCTTTTCTTTTTTTAATTTATCTAAAACTTCTCTAGACTCCCCTAAAATTCCAGTAAATGGTATGTGTTTATCTATAAAATCGATGTCCTCTTGGTCTAAAAATTTTCTAGTCTCTTCGTCAAATAATATTTTAAAGAATATCTTATTGTGCATTACTTGAGATTGAATAGAACCAATTGTACACATGGCTTTGTCCATATAAGCCTTTATAAACTCTTGACATTCTTCGGCGTGTTCAATTAGCTCGAAAGTTACAAGTCTTTTGTATACTAAATCTATTTTAAAATCCCCGTGATAAAGCTTTCCGTCTCTATATTCTAGATTTCTAACATCTACAATTTCAGTTTCACATCCAGCTTTAGAAAAAGCCTTCTTAAACTCTTCAAATTCCGTGGTGGTAGCACTTTCCATGAGGTCCATTATCGCCACATTTGGCGTGGGATTTGTAGAGTCGTATTTTTTATAAAGTTCGAGTGCCTCTTCCACCCAAGAATCGAACAATTCAAATTGAGTGAGGTGATAGTCTTTGGAAAAGTCTTTTAGACCATGGCTTTGTAATAAAATTTTCCCAAGAACCATGTCCTCGTTCATTGCAGAAGAACCGTCAGTGTTTATTTCGCAAAACATAAAGTCATCTTTATCTTTGTAAAACACGTCAAATCTTCCAATGGGGGCGATTACTCCGTATCCGTTTTCCACGAGAATCATTTCTTCTACAAATTTTGGAAATCCAAAAAGTTTTCTATACTCTGGATTTTCAATGTATTCGTTTGTAACTTTTTTTCCAATTGTAAGTATAGAATCTAAAATAAATTTGAAACTTTCCACATCTATAGGATCAACAAAAAAGGGTTGATAACTAAATGGAACGGGGTTGCCTTTGTAATAAGCAGTTGAATTCTTTGCCATTTCCAAAGCAACCTCCCAATCCCTAAAATATTTTTCTGGATTCGATTTTATTAATTCAATATATTCGTCAATTATTTTATCTGAGTGCATATATCCTCCTTGTTTATGCTGTTAAACTTCACCGCTTCTTTAATATCTCCCGTTTCTTCAAAGATTTTTTCGCTCTTATAATAGAAGCTACTTTCTTTTTCTATTAAATCCTTTAGAGGTTGTAGATATTTTTTCTCATCTCCCAAGACATTTTCTGCCATAGTTATGAATATTTTAGTCCACTCCTTTAAAGTCTTGTCTAAAAACTTTGCTTCATTTCCATAGATGTAGATGTCTTCTCTAGTTTTTAAAATCACTTCTTGGGAGAGATCTTTAAACTCCTCATAAAGATAATTTAGATTTTCTTCGTTATACAACAAGGCTTTTAAAAGGGCAAAGGCCCCAAAATTGTAAGGATAAGAAACGGAGTCCATCATTCTCAGTTCCAAAAACTTTTTAACCCTTACGTCGGGAAAAACCATTGTCATCAAATGTTCCAACTCTTCTTTAGTGGAATTTTCATTTAATAACTCCCCTATTTTTTTATCTCCCGTTGGAACCATTTCTCCATCTACAAATCCAAAAATTGCCACAGTATTTACTAAGTACTCGGCATATCCTTCGTAAGAATCGTCAATAAATGCGTTCTTTGGAAGTCCAGAACGATCTGGGTCTGTATTTTCCCAAATTTTTGCTCTTATTGCGTGCTGAGTTGGCCCTCCTTGGAAAAAATACCCATTGTCAAATAATGTGTAAAAAGCGTTTGTTATACCATTTGAAACGATAAATTTTTTCTTAAAATCTTCCTCTGATGTGTAATCAATGGATAATTGCAATCCGGCAGTTCCCTTCATCATATTATGACTCATACTTCCATGGGTTTTAAAGTATTCAAACATGGCGTCATATCTGCTCTTTGGAAGAAGTTTAATGTCTTCTATCTTTGTAACAGGATGATAGGCAATTCCCAAAATGTCGTAATTAAGTTCGTCTAATATTGGCAAAATCATATTAAAAAATCTTTTATAGGATTTTTCCAGTTCCTCTATTTTTTCCTTTTGAGTTGAGCTAAACTCCACTTGGCCCCCAGGTTCAGTGGTAACCACCATATCGTCCAAAGTTAGAGTAAGTAAATGTTCCCCTTCGTAATAAGGTTCCCAACCCAAATCTTTTAATCTATTAAAGATGTATTCAATGCCCTTTTCTCCATAATAAGAAACAGATTCGTATGAATCTCTTTTTACAATTATATATTCGTATTCGGGACCTAATTTTAAATTGTCTTCAGACTTTTCGTTGTACCTTATATAATCCACAATTAATTTTTTAGCATTATCCATTTAAAATCACCTCTTGCATTTCAATATTTATACCCTTTTTGGCAATAATTAAGCTGTTCCATACCAAAGCCGGGGTTTGTTGTTTATAAATAAATTTGCAGATAGTAATTTTTAAATTTATTTTAGGGGATTTCTCAATTATTTTAATTTTAATATTAATTATTTTAATTTTTATGTTTACATTATTTTATTGTGTGGTATAATACATTTAAGAAAGTTAATTTATAGTAATTAGTTAAAGAATATAGAAGAGGTGCTTATGAGAGACTTTTTAGACAAATGCCCAGCTTGTGACGGAGGATTGGCTATAACATCTTACCAATGCGAGGATTGCGGTACTGAAATTAGGGGATATTTTACTGGAAGTAAATTTTCCAAGTTGTCCCAAGAAGAATTAGAATTTATTGAAGTATTTGTAATGAACAGGGGAAGTATTAAAGAAATTGAGAAGGTAATGGGAATTTCATACCCAACTGTTCGAAACAAATTAGACAGCGTAATTAAATCCCTAGGACATAGCATCAATTCCGAGGACGCTAGAATGGAAATTCTAACTATGTTAGACCAAGGACAAATTACAGCAGAGGAAGCTACAGAAATGCTTTCTAACTTAGAATAAATTAAAGGAGAATAAATGAAAACTATGAGCGAAGAGAAAAAAATTATATTGAGAATGCTTAGAGAAGGTAAAATTACCGAAGATGAAGCACTAACTCTATTAGATTCCGTAAAGGACACAAAAAAGAAAACTGATCATTCCAAATTTGGAGATTTTGACACTTCCCAATTTGTAGACAAAATAGCACAAGCTGCTGCAAAAATTGGAAAAGAAACTAAAGAATACATTAGCAACTTTGATTTTGAAGACATTAGCATAAAATTTAAAAGCAACTTAGACCAAAAGGCTAGAGCCGAAAGAGTTGTGACTGAAAATGTTATTGGATCAGAAAATCTAGAGCTAGAAGTTAACAATAGAAACGGAAAAATCACAATTTACTCTTGGGACAACGAAGAAATCGAAGCCAGAGCAGATGTAAGATACGACGACAGATTTGTTTCTCAAAACTACGGTTTTATTAAAATCGACAGAGAAGGAAATAAAGTAATCGTAAGACCAGACTATGACAAAACTAGCGCAAGACATTTTACAATGAACATGACTGTAGCTGTTCCTAAAAAATATTTTGAAGAAATTAAACTAGAATCTACAAATTCTGGAATCGAAATTAAGGAAATAGAAACTGGAAATCTAAATGTAAACTCCACAAACGGAACTATAATATTAGAAGAATCAAAAGCTGAAAAAGCGGAAATTTCTTCTACTAACGCACAAATTTCCGTAAATGGAATTTCTGGAGAAGAAGTTAAAATCAACACTACAAACGGTAGAATTGTTATTTCAGATGTGGATTCTTCCAACGTAGACATCAACACTACAAATGGAACGATCGTAGTAAATGAAATAAAAGAAAATGTAAAAAACATTGATACTTCTACAAATAATGGAAATATAACAATTTCTATTAAAGACGTATTCAAACCTGTAAAAGCAAAGGTGAAAAATCACTTTAAAGATATCGACACCAACAACTTTGCAGACTCTATATTCTCAAACTTCGTTACAGAAGACGGTGCAATGATTGCATACTCTGACGGATACGAAGAAGAGGGAGAAAAACTAGATATTGTAGCTTCCACTTATAATGGAACTATTAATATAAACTAATTAATGACCTTCTAAAGGAGCTTAGGATAATTTCTTAAGCTCTTTTATTTATTCTGTAAATTTTAGGTTATAATATATCTAGGAGGAAATTTATATGGGAAAAAATACAGTAAAAAACTCCATAAAAATAGGCTCAGCCCTTTTAATTTTGGCATTTATTTTATTTAGATTTGAATCATTAAAGGCCGTTTTTTATGTAGTTTCCAGCATTTTAATGCCCTTTGTAATTGGGGCGGTAATTGCACTTTTTGTTAGCGTGCCCTTAAAGGGAATTGAAATTCTTTTAAGAAGAACTGTCTTTAAAACTACAGATTCCAAAGCCTTGTACCGAGGGGTCGCCTTAGTTTTGACGTTAATATTAATAATCGTATTTATGTTTTTTGCAATTCGCTCCGTCGTTCCAGATCTTGTAGTTACAATTAGGCAATTTGGAGAAAATCTCCCTCAAATAATCCAGCAGTTTTTAGAGTGGCTTCAAGGAGCTATAAATACAGAAACTGACATTTTTGATACAGTAGTAACGGAGTTGGAAGGAATTTCAAATGGTATAAGGGAAAATTTACAAGAATACATCCGAGCAGTCTTTTTAGGTGGAATTGGCTTTGTCTCCTCAACCTTTAGTTTGCTCTTTACTATGTTTTTAGCAGTGAGTTTTGCCCTTTATCTGTTGTTTTATAAAGAAACTTTTGGAAAACAAATAAAAAAAGCACTCTTTGCATTTTTAGACGAAGATGCCGCTCAGTCTATCTTAATTACTGGAGCAAGGCTTGGAAGTAGCTTTCAAAACTTTATCGGCGGGCTGACTACAGCTTCTATAATATACGGTATTTTAAATTATATCGCCATGTTACTATTGGGGCTTCCTTATAAAACGTCTCTGTCTTTCTTAAGTGTATTTTTGAATTTTATTCCTTACTTTGGACCTTTCTTAACTGGTTTTGTTGGGTTTGTCTTAATCGCACCTTTGGGAATAAGAGAAGCTATAATATTTGTAATTTTGACAAATGTGTTGCAACAAATAGAATCTAATTTGATATATCCAAAAGTTGTAGGAGAACAAGTGGGACTTCCTGGAATTTGGGTTATGGTCAGCGTTACAATTGGAGGATCTGTGATGGGATTGTTTGGAATGCTTTTGGCCGTTCCTGTAGCAACTGTAATTTATCACACCTTAGGTGATATTGTAGAATACAAAACTTTAAAGAAAAAAGAAAGTCCAGAAAATTTGAAAAACCCCGTTAAACTAAGCGAGGTTATGAATAGAAGTTTAATAATAGATTTGGCAATTCCAAAAAACGACAAAGAAAAAGTCGATGAGGATTTAAAAGAAGAAATAGAAAAAGACCGAGAAGATTAAATCTCGGTCTTTAGAGCATTTACAAACTTATTTAAAAAGGTCGAAGATAATATCCTTTTGAGACCATTTCATGGCCTGCCGGCCCGAGGGTAGTCGAAAAAGGATTTATCGAGACCTTTTTTCTATTTGTCTTTATTTATAGTTTTTTTGCTTCAGAAATCGCCATTGTAATAATTGGAACTACTTGTTTTTTACGAGATAAAATTCCATCAGCAGAAAATCCGTTGTTAACTAACTTTTCTCCAAAACCATTGGCAATGTGGTTTTCAAACTCTCCCACTACCATAATTTCTGAAACTTCTCTTATAATGTCTGTAAAAACTAAGACGTAAGTTGAAAGTTCGTATCTTTCCAACTCCTGTTTCATGGTTTCGATTAAGTCTTCTCTTCTGTCTTCTAAATTTTCTAAGTCCATGGAAAAGACTTGAGCAACTCTCACCTTTTCATGTTCAATGTCAAATTGTTTCATATCTTCTGAAAGTAAGTCTTCAGAGTTTTTTCCTTCAAGGGAAGTTCCTGCTTTAAACATCTCCATGGCAAATTCTTCTGGATTTATTCCAGCAATTTTAGACATCCTGTCCATCATTCTTCTGTCCTCGTCTGTTGCCGTAGGAGATCTCAAAAATAGTGTGTCTGAAATAATTGCGGCGCAAAGTATTCCAGCGATTTCTTTAGACGGACTTGCTCCTTGTTCAAAAAACATTTGGGAGATTATCGTTGAAGTTGAGCCCACAGGAACATTTCTAAAAAATATTGGCTGACTTGTGGCAATATTGGCAACCCTATGGTGGTCAATAATTTCAATAATCTCTGCAGATTCAATATCCCCAACAGATTGATTTCTTTCGTTGTGGTCCACTAGTATCAGTTGTTTTTTTCTATTGGAAATCAAATGGTATCTTGCAATACTTCCAACCACTTGGTTTTTGTGGTCCACAATTGGATAGGATCTATAACGAGTATTTCCCATAACGACTTTTATATCGTCGACAAAGTCGTCTTCTTTAAACTTTACCAAATCCTTTTTAGTCATTACATATTCCACAGGAACTGCCAAAGGCAATAGTCTCGCTGCCAAAAAGGTATCTAGTTCTGTCGTGATTATCGTCACGTCATTTTCTTTTGCAAGGGCCAGATTTTCATCGGAAATTTCAGAGCCAATGGTCAAAATTAGCATACTTACGCCTTTTGAAATGGCATCTTTTTGAGCATTTTCTCTGTTACCCACGATTACAATATCAAATTCTTGGATATTGTCTTCCACATCCTTTGGCTCCATTGCGTATACAGTCATGCGACCTTCAAAGGGTCTGGGGTTTTCGGCTTCGAAAATAATTTCTCCCCTCATAACTTCCACAATATTTTCCAAGGGGGTTTTGCTTCTACCTAAAATATAATCATCCCAGATATCCATATAGCCTTCCGTTAAATTGGAAAGTGTAACTATTCCCAAAAGCTCGTCCATCTCGTTAACTACTTGGATATTTGAGATGTTTTCATTTTGAATAATATTTAAAGCTTTGTTCATAGTAGTGTTTTTTGACACCTTATAAGGTGGGTCGATTTCCAAATCCGTCACCTGAGGCATCATAGATTCTTTTAAAAGTGGAACTTCCAACCCAAAATAATCTAAAATAAATTGTGTCTCTCTATTTATTTCTCCCAATCTAATGGGAATCGCATTAATCTTTCCCCTTCGATTTTTCAAATCTGCATAAGCAATTGCAGAGCAAATTGAATCTGAATCTGGATTTCTATGTCCAGTTATATATACAGTTTCTTTAATTTCCAAAATATTCCCCCTAGAAATTCTAATATATCTAATTATTTTAATTATATCTGAAAATTATAAATAATAAAATAAATGTTTAAAGTTTGATTATCTTTTTAACCCTGCCTTAAGTTTTTTGACTTTTTATTTTAATTTTAATGAAATCATTTGACTTTATTGTTATATTACTGTAAAATCTTAAAAAGTCTATCTACAAACATAGGCTTTGCTTGGTAAATGGGGATTATAGACATTTGCCAACAATTTTAGGAGGGAAAATTATGAAAAAAGTGAGACAGATTGGTATCTTATTGTTAGTTATGTTTTTGCTTGTAGCTTGCGGTAAAAATGCTGAAACTACAACTAAAACAGAGACAAGTACTCAACCCCAAGGCGAAGTTTCTCAGGGAGAATTAGTGCCATCTTTGACAATTCTTAGTTCATTGCCAGAAGCAAATATGGTGAACTACGAAATGGCAAACGAAGTGGCAGAGGAACTAAAAGCCCTTGGAGTAGAAGTCAACGCTCAACCTACAGATTTCGCAGTTATTATTGACACAATTTACGGTGAAGATAACGACTTCGATATGTACACCATAGGATGGTCAGGAAGAATTGAAAGACTAGACCCTGATATGTTTATTCACTCTATAAATCACTCTGAAAACGCAGAGCCAGGCGGAAATAACACAGATAGATACAAAAACAAAGAATTTGACAAAATCGCAGACGCACAAAGACAAGAGATGGATCCAGAAAAACGTAAAGAATTAGTTTTCGAAGCCCAAAAAATATTGGCAGAAGACGTTCCGAGAGTAACATTGTATTCTAGATCCAACGTTCAAGCTTATGACAAAGAAAAATTCGATAACGTTATAAGCATCCCTGGAGAAGGTCTATTTAACGAATGGACTCCAATCCAAATCGAACCTTTAACTGAAGATAAGGTTTTAAAAGTTGCTAGTAACATCAACTTAGATACTTTAAATCCAATGGGTGCAAAAACCGTATACGAATGGAGAAATTTGAGATTAATTTACGACAAGTTAATAAGAATGAGCCCTGATATCGAACCAACTCCAGCAACTGCTGAGTCTTGGGAAGTTATAGACGATACGACAATTAACGTAGTAATAAAACAAGGACTTACTTTCCACGACGGAGAGCCTGTTACTGTAGAAGATATTAAATACACTTTCGATGTATTTATAGAAAATAACGTGGAATACTTTATGTCTTTCCTAGAGCCAATTGAATCTGTAGAAATAATTGACGAAAATACAGTTCAATTTAAATTGAAATATCCTACAGCTTCATTTATTACAAATACCCTAACTCAAATCCCAATACTTCCAAAACACATTTGGGAAGCTAAGGCAGATCCTAAAAACGATACAAACGAAAATCCAATTGGATCAGGACCTTTCAAATTTGTTCAGTTTAGACCGGGAGAAGAATTAGTTGCAGAACGTTTTGACGAACACTATAACCCTGCAAAAATTGAAGGATATATTTTTAGAATATTTGGTTCACCAGAAGGTGTAATTACAGCACTAGAATTAAAAGAAATTGATATGCTATCTTACGATTTAGTTCCAGCTCACATCGAGATGATAGAAACTAACGAAGGTGGAAAATTTGACCATCTAGAGCTTACTAGCGTAGAGGACATTGGATTTTTCTATCTAGGATTTAACATCGACAGACCGCCATTTAATAACAAGGACTTTAGAATTGCAGTAGCACATCTAGTTGACTACGATTTAGCAGTAGACGTTCACTTAAATGGACACGGTACTAGAGGGGGCGGAGGCCTTGTAATAAACGAAGCCAACACTTACTGGCACAACCCAGAAGTTCCAATTTACAACGAATACAATCCTGAAAGAGCTAGAGAAATTTTGGAAGAGGCAGGCTTCACTTGGGACGACCAAGGTAGACTACACATCCCAGCTGAAAATTAAAGAAAAAACCGAAGTATTACCGGAGACTCTCCGGTAATACTTATATATAGACACAAAGAGAGGAATTT